>JABSPC010000128.1 GCA_013215515.1 Crocinitomicaceae bacterium | reverse complement strand
TATCGAATTATATTTTGGATGATGATATTGAGGATTTGGAGAATCAATTTCCCGACTCCGAAGTAATAACGATTGCAAACGCTGGACACTGGGTTCATGCTGAGGCGCCAGGAGAATTTATAGACGTATTACTCGGATTTTGCCTCAGATGATGTAACAAATAGGGCAAAGGCGCGTTTTTTGATTAGTAGACCAATATGCAAAAACTCATAACCATACTTTTTTTGTTTACCGCTAGCTTGTGCTTGGGCCAAATCGAATTTGACAAAGTGAAGCATGATTTTGGTGAACTTGAATCTTATTCAATTCGATACGTCGACATCGTATTATCCAATAAAGGAAATAAACAAGAGTGGTTATTGTCGGTTAAAAAACCGTTCGAGGTGGTGTACATCAATTCCAATCAATTTATCGAAAAGGACAGTTCAATCATTGTCCGATTGCAAGTGAACCCGAAAACGAAGGGCCGATTTTCATATGAAGTTCAGGTTTTTACGAGTGATCGAGACGAAGCGGTGAAAGTTAAGTTAACGGGAAGCCTTGCAAACATTGATCAGAACGGGAATAATTCAATGACAAGCTGTCCGAGTTTTAGTGAACGTCCAGGAGGGAAAAATCCAAATAAATTTGACTTGACTGTCGTTACAATCGATAAAAAAACAAAGGAAGAACTTAGTCAGTCGACTGTTAGTATGTTACAAAATGGCCGACCAATCTGGACGAAACGAACGAATAAAAAGGGTCTTATAAAGGAAGATGCAACGTTGGGGTTGAGTTATTTTTATGCGACTCACGAAGGGTACTATTCTGCGGAGTTGGGCGCTTATATAAACTTTAAGAGAAACTACGTTGTCCTAGAGCTCGACCGAGATGAGAGGATTATAATTCCAGATCCGATTCCGACACCAATTGACGATACCTTGATCGTTATGATTGAAATAGATCCTGTTCCAGAGATTGAAATCATTGATCATATCGAAGTCGATACAACTGTACTTGCTGAAGCGCCTCCTTCATTTGGAGATATTCCAAGAGATGATTTTACGGAAGAACATTTTAATCCAATCAACGTCGTATTTATACTCGATGTTTCGTCATCAATGAAAAGTGCAGACAAAATGGAGTTGATGAAATATTCGCTGTATCAACTGTCAGGAATGCTTCGGCTTCAAGATAAAATGGGGATTGTAACGTATTCTTCGAATGCAAAAGTATTGCTGAAACCTACCAGTGGAGCGAATAAGGATGAAATCAACGAGCAGGTTGAAGGATTGAAAGCTTCTGGATATACTGCAGGTGGGAAAGGAATTAAATTGGGCTATAAACAAGCATTAGCTGGCAAAATTTCGAACGGTGTAAATCATGTGATCATTATTACGGATGGAGCTTTTAACAGAGATTCTGATGATTACAAACGTGTCGTTCGTAAGTACAAACGCAAGGGAATCAAGATGTCGGTTGTTGGAATAAAGAACAAAGTTAGATATGAAGAAGAGATGCGAAACGCTGCGAAAGTTGGTGGCGGTCGCTATATTCCTGTATTTGGACTTGCAGACGCTCAGAACAATCTTACCCAAGAAATTCGTCTATTAACGTACAAGCATTGATTTGTTTGTGTCAATTTAATATCACACCCATTGAAACAGCTAGAAAGTCAAAACGGAATACCGTCTTACATTGATTTGTGGACAGTTAGAATGTTCTTCATTGCAGGAATAATGATTGCCTTTACGTTCTTAATTGCCGCTGGTTTAGGTAATGGTTTATTTGTTTTTGGTTGGCTTTTATCATTTGGAACAACTTTGGCCGGTATTATTGTCGGTTTTATTGAGTTGAATCGAACGGGTAAAGCACTACTTGGTGTGCTTGGTAATATTGCGTTGTTGTTACTATTTATTGTATTGTTCTTCTCTTCACTAAGGTCTCCAGAAATACAGTTGCCAACTTAGCTTAGTGCTGCTGCCGTCAAACGTTAAAATCAGCCCATGTTAATAAGTATCTGCAGATTATCCATTTTTCGGTTGCTTTGAATTACTCTTCTCACTATTTTTAAGCGTTAACGAATTTTTGCTCATGATAACTATGCTACGAATTGCGCTCACTTCGATTGCTTTTCTTTCTATTTTTAATATTTATGCCCAAAACTGTGGCGATGGTCTAAGTGATTTGACGACCAATGTTTTGGCCTGCGATTCTTATACTTGGCCTGCAAATGGTAGAACATATAGATCTAGTACATATATAACCGAATCGTTGACAAATGAATATGGGTGCTCTTATTCGCATACATTGAACCTCAGAATTGGTCAAAAAAGTTCAGGTTCGGAAAATGTAAGCGCATGTGATTCATATATATGGGACGCTAATGGAATAACATATACTTCCAGTGGTACGTATACAGCAAAATTGCGGAATTCGAGCGGTTGCGATTCGCTCGCTACATTGAATCTTAATTTAACTATCGAAGACAATTACAACGCTGACATGCTAGGGATTGAAGAGAGTTTACGGAAATCACTGAACTTTTATCCTAATCCAACAGATGGCGAAGTGATTGTTGATTTGGGCCAATTATATGGAACAGTTTCGGTTAAAGTATTCACTCTAGACGGTCAAGAAGTTGTGGTGTTTAATAAGTCGAATACAGATGAAATTAAGGTTGATTTAAATGGGGCACCGGGGATGTACTTGATGAAGGTTGAAACGGATTTAAATCAAATAGTTGTTTTACGGGTGGTGAAGAATTAGTGAGGTAATTCATACCGCATAAGTTCTACGGTGACTTGATAGTATTTATTTTCGAAACCTCTCTCAAAAGTAATGCTTAACCCACTAATTGGATCGTTCAGTTGAGACCAATTTTGCCCGTATCCGACCAATTCGTCTTCAAAATAAACTGTATAACGAGGTGTCGTTTCGTTTGTGTATAAGGTCATTTGAACCGCTATTTCTTTATAATATTTTTCAGCTGATTCTTTTTGTGAGAAGTAGAAATAACTTGTGATTGGAACGATATATAAGCTGACGGAATTTTCTTCATCCCAAGTTGATCCAGTAGAAATTTGAATTTTTGCAGAATCGATATTTTTTTCAATGAATTGATCATCTACTGTTATTAATTTTCCATAATATGTCTTCAGAGTTTTACCGTCTCGAGTGGATATATGTGATGACTTTTTCTTTTTAAACAGATCGCTACTATCACAGAAAGTAGAAATGGAATCCCTGGATTCGTTTATGGGTAATTCAAAGAATAGATTGGCTAGGCTATCGTATTGAGAATAGCTGGTGATTGTAATTAAAACTAATAATGTATTCAACAAATATTTCATTGGTCAGTTTTACTTAGTGCTAACTATTTAGTAAACCGCCATTTGCAGTAAACTAATCAATCCTTTATCCGCATCCATTCTGACTCGTGAGCCAACAGGAAGCGTTATTTTATTAACCGTATGCCCAATTTGTGCGCCATAAAAAACAGGAATATCCAAGCCTGAAAAATACTGATCAAAGACTTCTTCTAATGTAAAGGAACGATCGGGTTCTTCAGCAAAGCATTTCCTGAAATTCCCAAGGATCACGCCTCTGACTTGATTAAAAGCACCATTTAGTTTTAATTGCATTAGCATTCGATCTATGCTATAGGGTTCTTCCGCTACATCTTCAAGAAAGAGAATTTTATTCTCCCACGATGGCAAATAATCGGAGCCGATTAAGCTAGTTAACACACTTAGGTTTCCTCCTACGATTTCACCAATAGCTGTACCTTTTGAATAGGTCCAAATTTCAGAATCCCCAGGCTTGTTTTCATACGTGAAGACCATTGCTTCTACGAGGAGCTTTTTAATGTAATTCACTGAATAATTGTTCCAAGATGAATTGCCGCTTGGGCCATGAAAGGTGATCATTTTTGTTTTTTCGGTGATTGCATTCAGCAATGTAGTAATGTCACTAAAGCCCATGATAATCTTAGGATTACGCTGAATAGTATCAAAATCCAACAGTGGAAGTAATCGAGCGCATCCCCACCCTCCACGAAGAAAGAAAATGGCTTTTACATCTTCATCTTTGATCATTTCCATGAAATCTGCTGCGCGTTCATCATCTGTTCCAGCAAGATATCCGTACTTGTTTTTGATGTTCTTCCCAATCTTTGTTTCAAAGCCCATTTCGTGAATGACCTTTTGAAAACCTGCAACTTCACTGTCTCTACGAATAGTACCTGCTGGTGCACAAATCCCTACAATATCGCCTGGGTTTAAACGTGGAGGAGGATTAAACTCCTGTGGCATTTCAATAAGATATTTTGACTTTTCAGTAAAAGATAACATCGCGCCTCCAACTAATGCGGTACCTAGCAATGGAACAAAATCTCGACGGCTCATTTTTTTCATGAGATCAAGATAGCGAAAATTAGACCGTTTTTAGGGGAGATCTTTTAAAGGGAAGGAAGACTAAATTCCAGCTTTAATTTTTTCAACTGTAGCCGCGTTCGTTGAAGCTACTTTAGAAAAGAATACTTTGTCTCTATCCAATTGGGCTTCTAACATTTCAAAGAACTCTTCCTGAGACTCTTCCTGAATGCAATCCAACGGGAACGACAGTTGAAGATTTTTGATGTAATCGAAATAAACAGTTTGTTGATGAATACTGACCTTTCTAAGTCCTGTGAAGTACAAAACAATCACTTCGCGATCTGCAACAATTAGCGCTTTAGACGAAAGGGCAACTCGGTATGACGCTTTGACGAGAGCCAATAGTAAGTTGTCCAGAGCTCCGAATAAGTAGGCTGCTGCTGGAAAAAGTGCATGAGGAGTAAGTTTATAAAGAACAATGCCAGCGAAAAGCATAACAATAGTTTCAAGGGCTAAATACGTAACAACGCGCTTCTTACGCTTTAAACTTACTGCTGTGTCCATTTGAATTTATGTGTTCTACTTACGATTCGAATCCCCATCCAACGGCGGATTGCTTTTCGGAGAACTATGATGAAAACCAAAAGCCCTAAGCCTAAGAATATTTCCTCCTTATAAGGAAGGTACTCACCAGTACAACGTAAAAATGTAATAGGCATATTAAAACCTACATAGATTGATATAAATGATGTTAATAGAAGAATTCCAATTAAAAAAGTATTAACAGTTCTATTCATTTGGCACCATTTTTAGTTTTTGCTTGATTTCGTCGATTTTTTCCTTCGCACGGTCGACTTTATTTTCAACGTCTTTTTTCAAAGCATCAGCACCTTTGCTCTTCGCAAAGAATCCAAGGTTGTTTTCAAGAAGATTGATTTCCTTCATTTGCTTATCAATCTCTTTTCTTAAGTCTTGTTTCATTCCCCAGAATAGATCCGTTGCCCTTGGACTCGACTTCATTGTGTCAATTTTAGCCTGGAACATGATTGCATCTTTTTCTTTACCATCCATCTTTAAAGCACCATATTGCTTATCCATGGCATCTTTAAAAGATTTGAAAACAGCATCCTTACTCTTCATTGGTACGCGACCAATAGTATTGAATTTGTCCGAAAACTCTCTCAAAATGGCAAGAGCCTCTTTTTTATCTTCTGGAAGTTTCGTTTTATCGATCTCCGTCAATAAGTTATTTTTAGCCGTTAAGTTATCCTCGTAGGCCTTATCTTGCTCACTGAAGTGAGAGTTTCTAGAATTAAAGAAGTCGTCACAAGCCGTTCTAAAAGCTTTCCATAGCTTTTGCTCATTCTTTCTTCCAGCGTGGCCTAAAGTCTTCCACTGCTTTTGCAATTGAATCAATTGATTCGAAGTTTCCTTCCAATCTTTAGAAGATTTCAACGCCACTGCTTTGTCAATAAGTGCTTGCTTTTGTTTTGCTACGCCATCAAACTGCTCGTTCACTTTTCCAAAGAACTCTTTCTTCGCATTGAAGAATTCGTCACAGGCAGATCTAAAAGCTTTCCAAATAACTTCATTCTCTTTTTTAGGTCCAAATCCAACAGATTTCCAATTTTTCTGAACATCTAATACTGCTGAAGTTTTTGAATCCCATTCTTTTACCGTTTCAAGTGTTGGGACAGTTGCTGCAAGTTCCTTAACTAGAGAAAGCAATTCTTCTTTCTTTTTTAAGTTGTCTTGTTGTTGAACTCTTCTATCGTCATAAAAACGGTTGATTCTGTCGTAAGAAGATCGAACCTCAGTCCAATATGCATCTTTAACCTCTTCCCATTTATCGTTTGGAACAGGTCCGATGTCTTCCCAGTCGTTTTGAATTGCCTTTAATTTAGTTTCAAGATCCTTGATGTTTTTCAACTCAATTAGAGATTTCAATTTTTCTATGATTTCTGTTTTCAACTGGTAGTTACGGTTGAAATCGTGATCTTTAAGCTCCTTGTATATTTTAATGTTATAGAAAAAGTCTTCTAAAAGTTTAGAGTACTCAGCCTGAATTTCACTGCGGTTTGCTCTTGGGATATCACCAACAGCTTTCCATTTTTCTTGAATTTCTTTGAATGCCGCAAAAGCACTTCCAATATTTTCTTCTTTGGTTACAACTTCACGGAGTCGCGTAATCAATGCTTGTTTTTCTTTAAGGTTTGTTGTCTCTAATGAATTACGTTCGTCAATTACAGCTTTTTTCTTTGCCTTGAATTCATTGTAAATGGCGTAAAAAGCATCTTTTATAGAGCTGTTATCTGTTGGGTCAAGAACAATCGAGTCTTCTGTAACAGTTTCGATTTCGGCTTCTTCAATAGAAGGAATCTTCTCGTCATTTACCACAGGCTCAACTGCAGCATCTTCGGCAGGTGCAACTGGAGTTTGGTCATCTGTGGATTCCCCATCAGTTGCTTTCGCAACTTCTTCTTCAGAATCCTGAGTGTCGTTAACAACGGCTTCAACAGTTGCGTCTTCGATTTGCTCATCAGTTGGAACGACTTCAGATTGTTCTTCTATAGAAGGCGGCTCCTCAACCTGAGCGTCCTCTGTAGGTGCAACTTGAGTTTGGTCATCTGTCGATTCCCTATCAGTTGCTTCCGCAACTTCTTCTGTGGATTCCTCTTCAAATACTTTCGTATCTTCTTCTGTTGAACCGATATCTATCGGTTCCCCATTAGACAGGTTTGTGTCTTCACCTTGCTTTAACATGAAGTCGTTAAACTTCGTTCTTAAATCATTGACCTCGTTACTAACCTTTAAAGGGTTTTCATTTGCAACAAGGGCTTTTAACTGTTCTATAAATTCTACGCTTTCCATAATCGACTAACTGATCACTTGTTCCATATCGAAATTCGTCAATGCAACGAATTTCTCGATACGCTCTTCAAGATCTTTTGTATTAATATTCATCAATCGATTCGTTCCGAACTCCTCTACACAGAAAGAAGCCAATGCTGAACCATTGATAATTGCACGTTTCATATTTTCGAATGAAGCATCATCTGTACTTGCGATGTGCCCCATGAATCCACCAGCGAAGGTGTCACCAGCTCCAGTTGGATCAAAAACTTCTTCCAATGGAAGAGCAGGAGCAAAGAAGATATTGTCATTGTGAAATAACAATGCGCCGTGTTCACCTTTTTTGACGATCAAGTATTTAGGGCCCATTGCGCGAATAATCTTCGAAGCTTTAACCAATGAATATTCTCCCGAAAGCTGACGTGCTTCCTCATCGTTGATGATCAATACGTCAATTAACTTTATTGTTTCTTTCAAATCATCAATTGCGATGTCCATCCAGAAATTCATCGTATCCATTGCGATTAACTTAGGTCTTTCTGTTAAACGCTCAATAACTTGGCGTTGAACTTGAGGGCTTAGGTTTCCTAGCATCAAGTAATCAACTCCCTGGTAACTAGCTGGAATGATTGGATCAAAGTGCTCAAGAACGTTTAATTCAGTAACCAATGTATCTCTTGAGTTCATATCATTGTGATATTTACCTGACCAAAAGAAAGTCTTTTCACCTTGTTTGATTTGCAAACCTTCAATATCTACATTTCTGCTCTTGAGCTCTTCCAACATTTCGTCTGGAAAATCCTCTCCTACTACTGATACGATTTTTTGATCATTGTTGTAGAAAGCGGCAGCCAATGCAATATAAGTTGCGGCTCCACCAATTATTTTATCTGTTTTACCAAATGGCGTTTCGATTGCGTCAAAGGCCACTGATCCTACTGTAAGTAAACTCATTTTATTGTTTTAATTCTTCGCGCAAAGGTAAAAAGAAAATACGGGTTAATTCAATGATTCAAAAATTCAAAAATACGGCAATTGTAAACACGAATTTCTGGTTTGTTTAAACCTTAAAACTATGTTAAATCCCGCGTCAGAAGTAACAATCCACACATGAACGCGTTAATAAATAATGAAACTCTCTCCAAGGGTAAGGCTTTAATCAAATAAATTTGTTTCATGTGGAAACGGCGCCTGTATAAATTTACGCTGTGGTTTTTCGGAATCATCACTGGGCTATTCCTACTAATTAGCCTTTTGCTCTGGGTCTATAAAGATGACATATGCAATATCGCCATCTCTGAGCTGAATAAGAATTTGAAGGCAGAAGTACAGGTTTCGGAAGTAGAGTTAACCTTTTGGAG
>JABSPC010000127.1 GCA_013215515.1 Crocinitomicaceae bacterium | reverse complement strand
CGACACAACATTGGGACAATTATTTATGTCTAGTGGGCCTTACATCACGCGTAATTTAGAACCCGTTATCAACGACCTGCATGATGATCATTTCCATGTTGACTTTGAAATAATTCGTTGAATAAACTCGCTTAAATTTCATAACTTGGCACTAAATGAAGTGCACTTTAGCCATAACTACACTCTTACTGTCTTCCATCCTTTTTGGCTGCAAGCAGGATAGAGTATATCCTGAATACATCACAGAATATGTGATTATCGTGGTAATAGATGGTCCTAGATATACTGAAACGTGGGGAGAACTAAGCCATTCCTTCATTCCTTACCAATCGCAGCTACGTCACCAAGGAGTTATTTTCAATAACTTTTCAAATGAGGGACCAACCTACACCATTGCAGGCCATACGGCAATTACAACTGGGAATTATCAGTGGATTAGCAATACGGGCCAAGAATTACCAGCCAATCCATCTATTTTTCAAGCATGGCGAGAAGAACATAGCACAGCCATGGATAAAGCTTGGGTAATCGCGAGTAAAGATAAACTGGAAGTTATAGCCAACACAAGCAATTCAAGTTGGAACAACAAATTCATGCCATCAACCAATTGTGGAAATAATGGACTTGGAACAGGCTATAGACATGACAGCATAACCCTTGTCCGTAGTCTTGAAGTTTTTGATCAACACCATCCGAATTTAGTATTGATCAATTTTAGAGAACCTGATTTCTCTGCACATCAATCAAACTGGCCAAATTACCTTGCAGGAATTTCCAAAACGGACGAATATGTTCAGCAGATCTGGGATTATATTCAGAACGACCCTATTTACAAAGACAAAACAACACTATTGGTAACAAACGATCATGGACGCCATGAAAACGGAGTCTCCATTGGGTTCGCAGGACACGGTGACAATTGCAATGGTTGCAGGAAGATCAGCCTTTTAGCTTTAGGACCAGATTTCCCTCAAGACCTTGTTGTTTCAAAGCACTACAACCAAACGGACATCGCTAGGACTATTGCCGACCTGTTGCACTTCAACCTCAATAAGGGCAAGGGAAATAGAATTACCGAGCTGCTGGATTAAAAAGTAATTCGGTATTGGAAAACCCACAACAATCCATTTTGATAAGTAGTTTTCAACCCTCCTGTGCTTGGGTTAAACTCTTGATAGAAAATATTGTCTCGATTCGTAAAATTCTGAATATCTAACACCCATTCCTGTGTCGTCTTTTTACCAATAAGTTTAAAAGCAGTACGAGCATTTCCTTTCAAATAATCAGGGTAACTTAATGCATACGCATTGGTAAAATCAAGCACTTCATCACCAGCAGCAACACTTTCATCAATTAGAACTTCTGTGTATCTCCCTCCTCCATTCCAAACAAACTTCAAATCAAATGACAAGGCCGTCTTGACCTTTGGATCTTCCTTTTTGGATTTAAACCTGAATTCGTATCCGCCTAGTACATTTAAGGTATGGTTACTGTTGAAGCCTGTATTTCTCCAAACCTCATCGCTTCCTTGATATTTAGATTCAAAAATTGAGCCTGTTACTAAGAAATAAAAGCCATTGTCTAAAAACTTCTCAAGTGTTAACTCAAGGCCGTAATTATATCCTTTCCCATTATTAACCAAGGTGTCAGGCGTTGCTGTATTAAATGACGTTCCGAAATTCAACAGAGAATATGCACTGCTTACCGATTCAACAGGAACGTTTGTTAAATACTGACCATAAACTTCTGTTTTCAACTGAATCCCATATTTAAACCTCTTTTGATAACCCAAAATTAAATGTTGACTTCGAGTAAATTCAACACCCCTCTTAGGTATAACATAAGAGCCATCTTGTTGTTGAATTTGTTCGAAGTACATTTCAATTGGAGCCATTTGACTATGCATTCCATAACCAACTGATATCCTTTGATTCTTTTTCATTTTGAAATTCAGCCCAATCCTCGGTTCAACAGCCCATTGATTGGCCAATGTTAAAAACTGAGTATACAACCCAGAAACTAAGGTGATATTCTCATTGATTCTATATCGATGTTGAAAATGAGAGCGAATCAAATTTGTCATCCCGTTAAAATCACGATGCGATCGAAATCCCAAGGTATCATTAACGTATGACGAATCATTCAAGTCCAAAAAATAGATATCATTAATAATTCCTGCTTTAATCAAATGACGACTCGACAGTTTGTTCTGATAATTAAATATTGTGCTTTGCTTACCAATAATTGAATTACTCAAAAACGTATTAAATGGGTTATTCCCATTTGCATCCAATGTATCGTACTGAGTCCGGTTATAAGCCCCTTGAATTCCGGCGAGAACTTCGAAAAACGAATTTGAATTAATCCTCTGTTTTCTAGTTACTCCAACCATTCCAGTATTTGAAGTGAAATGAATATCTGTTCCTGTGAATCCAAACAATTCATTGTCATCTGAATCTGGTTTTGTAACAATATTAATCTTACTTAGGCCACCCATTCCAAAAACTTGAGTTACTCCTTTCTTCGATGGAAAGCGCAATTTGAAAGAACCATCCTGATATTTTGGGAGAGCCGTGGTACCAAAATCTAACCCAATTAATTGAAATAACTTAAGCGTAGAATATCTATAATTCACCAAAAATGATGATCCTTTTTTTTTCGAAATAGGACCTTCAGCCATTCCCTCCAAACCATTGAATCCAATCTGTCCCATGAATTCATACTTCTCATTATTTCCATGTCGCATCTTGAGGTCAAAAACCCCAGCTAATGCATTGCCATATTCAGCAGGGAAAGCTCCAGTGAAGAAATCCGAATTGGCCAGAACGTTATTATTTAACATTGAAACGGGGCCACCAGTTGTACCAAAACGGGCAAAGTGATTGGGATTTGGAATATCAATCCCCTCCATTCGGAATAAAACTCCAGTAGGTGAATTCCCTCTAATCACAATATCGTTTCTCGAATCATCTGCACCTTGAACTCCAGCAAAATTTTGAGCCATTCGGGCTACATCATTAAAACTTCCCGCATATCGTTGGCTTTCTTCCACTGAAAAAGATCGAGCACTCACAGTGGCCAATTTATTAACTGTTTCGCCTACTTCTTTAGCTTTAACAGTTACTTCGTTAACACTCTGTACTTTCTCGGTTAATTTCAATTCCAAAATCAATTCTTTGGATGAGATCAATTCAAGATTCGACATTACAACTTCTTCATAGCCACTCATTGTAGCTATTATGGTGTATCTTCCAACCTTCACGTTTTCGAATCTGAAATCTCCGTCAAAATTTGCTATTTGCTTGAGCGAATCGCCTTCACCAAACACATATACCCTAGCGCCTGGAATAAATTGTTCTGAATAACGGTCGATAACCTGACCTCGGATCGTTTGTGTTAATTGAGCAAATATTGACAAAGGGAGAATCAATATTGAAAGAAGGATAATGCCTCGAATCATGGTAGATATTTAATTTTTCTGTAAACCTAAAGTAAAATCTACCACCAATCATTGAGATGTGTTGAACGACACGGTTTTGTGATGAAATACATGCCCAGATGTCGAAAAACAAAGTATTAACCGTTCATCAACAGGTTAAAATCGTTAACATGATTTCGTGCGACAGGAACTCTTTCATCAGTATTCGTAAGGCTCAGAACGTAACCTTGGGCATTTCCTTGAACATCCTCAACAGCATCTAAATTAACAACATAACTTCTGTGCGTTTTCATCACATTCAATTCCGATTTAGAGATTTGT
>JABSPC010000126.1 GCA_013215515.1 Crocinitomicaceae bacterium | reverse complement strand
AGGACCAATAGCAACTCCATTAATATACAATTGAAGGTCAGCTGGATTTGGATCGTTACTAACACGCATTGCCCAAAATGAGAATAAATAATCTGTATTTGGTGTTACTGGAACCGTCTGGCTCCAAACAGAGACATTGGCTATTGACGCTCCATTGGCCACAAACATATTTGTAGCTCCAGTAGTATGATCTGTACATCCAGGAAAGTTATTGTGTACTAAATTTGCGGCAGTTGTTATTGCCCATTCACCTGGGGTAGAAAGTAAACCCCATCCTCCACCACTTCCAACTGCATATCCAGTTGTAAAATTATTCGCTGCTGACGTTGTACCACCTTCAAAATCTCCGTTTAGAACGAGGTTCGTTAATGAAGATCCACCTTCGACGCTATAAGTTCCGGATTGCGTTACATTGATTGACTGCGTAGTTGCTCCGTTTGACCATAAATAAGAATCAAACCCCGGTCCAGCGTCTAAATTCAATGTATTACCAGTACAAAACGTTGTATCGTTTCCTAATTCAATTTCAGTCATTAATGAAACATCGACAGTAGACACTATTGGTCCACACAAAGTCATTTCTGTGTAAGAATATAACCCTGATACATTTACATTCGGATCAAAGGTTCCCAAATATCCATTAGTTAAAGCAGATGGTCCTGTCCAAACACCTCCTCCCGGAATATTTGCAAAAAAGGAAAGCAAGTCGAATGGGGTCTGAGAAGAACAATCACTATAAACAATATCTTCCGTGTATGTATTTGTGCATTGTGTCATTAATATATCTTCAACGACAATATCTACTCCATTACCTCCAACTGAATTACAATGAATTACGAAACGAACACCAGGTGTAGTAGCGACGAAATTATAGGTTATCTGTTGAAAAGCATTTGTTAAATTGATTGTTGAAGTGGCAAGGACATTATTCAAGTCATCATAAGCCGTGTATGTGACATTTGTAACTCCAAAAGATTGTCTCGTCCAAAATGAAATTTCGACATCAGCACCTACACAAAAACCATTAATAGTTCTATCGTATACATCTACATTTCCAATCCCATTAATTACATTGAACCAACCGTGTGAAGCTCCATTAAGTATATAGGCTGGACCATTCCAACTCCCACCTCCATAAATATTTGCAACAACAGCTCCTACAATAGGGCTTGGTCCTTCAAAATCTTCAAAAAGCATTGTGGTTGGATTGGCACACTGAGCATTCGCACCAAACACAGTCATCACACTCAATAATCCTCCTAATAAAAAACTTTTCATTCGTCTTTATTCAATTTATTGTAGTTCGGTGATAGTGATGTTAGCGTATTTTCTAAACGCAAAATTAAGCCATGCGTTGCTTCTCAGCAACAAATTAGCGTCTATAATACGTTAACAAAGTGTCAACAAAGGAATATTAAATAATGTCAGTCAAATTATTTACGCCGATAAAGCGCTCAGTAGTAAACCCCTCAGCATATTTAAAACCTGCTGGACGTCCCATCTCCATCATACGTGCGGATAGCGACTCAAGAAAGTCTTCACTTGAAATTGGAGTTGTCGGCTCCGTTGAGTCAGGATTATAAAATTGAGACTTGAATGCCTTAATCGCCTCGAATTTACGCTCGTAAAAATTTGAAACGT
>JABSPC010000125.1 GCA_013215515.1 Crocinitomicaceae bacterium | reverse complement strand
TTTCTCTTTGCTTCCTTGATTAACTCTAGGAAATTAGGATGCAAGAACGGTTCACCTTGAAAATAATAATTGATGTAAAACACCGATCGCTTTAATTGAACGATCATTTTTTCGTGCAACGCCAAATCGAGTTTCCCCGTTGGCCGTGTAAACTGTTTCAATCCACTTGGACATTCGGGACATCCTAAATTACAAGCTGTTGTGGGTTCAATACTGAGCGAAAATGGCAAGCCTCTGTGCTTCGATTTTTTCAGCAAACGAGATATCAAATAGCTTCCTTGTAAGACGCATAAATTCCACGCTCTATAAATAGTAACGTGTTTAAGAATGTTGATATTATCTAGAAATGTAGAAATGGTCGCTCAATTTTAAATAAAGTTACGCAATTCACTCAACAAGAACTGGAATGCACTCAACGGATGTCCGTTTGAGGGGCTAGAAAGCCCAATTTTGTATCTTTAGGTAGCTTATTATGAAATTAACATTGCTCTTGCTTTTTTGTATCATGGCCTTTTTATCGATTGGTCAAGACTCTCTGCGTACGCAAAAGATTAAGGAGGTAAATGTAAGTCATTCGCGCAAAAAGGAAATTGCCTTCAAGGATTCTCGGTATTATATAATGGATTTTCACATTGATTCAAACGGTGCGTTCGTGCTCTTGAATCGATTCAGCAAGTACTATATCTACCTTCTCGATTCTGACATGAATGTCAAGGTGAAAAAGTTGATCACGTTCCATCCTAAGTCTTTGTTTTTGGATTGTACAGGGTTACTGCATGTATTTAGTAAAGACACCATGTTTCGCCTAGAAAGATCTGCTGACACACTTCTTTTCACTGAAAAGCAATCGCTTGATATGTACAAGTATTATTACCGAGATTGTTCAGCCAGTAATGATGTTGGATTGATTTTTAAATCGGAAAGAAACTATAGTCAAACAACGGAGTATTATCAAATTGAAAACGTATCGAAATTTAATTTGGATGTCTACGAAGTTACAGATTCAACGCTCGTTAGAAGTGCTCGCGAAACCGAAGCAGAGATTAAGAAGGAGGAATATCGTTTAAGGCGAAAATACAGCCGGACTTTAGGGAGTCGTGCGCCGACTTGGGAAGATCAAACGCAAGAAGGTCAACTGAGAAATGATCGATCATCTGAGATTCAAAGGCATTTGGACAAACGACAGTTTTATGGACAATTCGTTCTAAGACCCCATTACAATCCTTTGTTTATAATGGATGATACAACGTTTGTTTTTGATCATGTAAACGGAGAGATGGTGCGATTAACCATGGATCGAGAAGTCTTGGATAAGCGCCCGATCGGGTATCATAATGAGAAACACTGGAAGGGAGAAGTGCAATTGGATACAAAGCGAAATATCTTTTATACCGTTGAAGAAAAACACGGCGCTCAAATCTTTGGAAGGGTTTCACTTGAAAGCGGAGAGGTCGATAGGAAGACGAAGATTACAAAGCATGCTTATCCAGAAAAGGTGATTGTTTACAATGGCTTTGCTTACTACGTTTACCGCCAATTTGTAGACGACAATTTAAACAAGTTGTTTCGACAACGGATTTGAACAGTTAAGCGTAAATAGTTTTTTTCCTCTTGAGAATAGGGCATAAAAAGCAAAGTGGATATTACGTATTGCGAACGTTCTCAATTTACAATTGGACAAGCTTAATGCGTTTTTTGTTTATGTATCCATTTTCTATTACTTGTTTTCTAAAATATTTTTAATGTTAATCAGGTCTTTTGTATTTGCCTTTTTCATCATTGTTGCCATAAGAGGTGCAAATAATTTAGAGAACCCTGTTGGATTTCTTTTATTTCTCAGTGTCATTTTTGTTGTTTGGTTGTCAATAATCGTCCAAGTATAAGTTGTCTTCATTGGGAATGTTCCTTCCGCAGTTTTCATAACAAGTTTTTGTTCAACAATTAATTCCGTAAACTCATATGTGTAAGAAAGATTCCGTCCCATAAAATGGGCAACAAATGCTACCATAGACCCAATTACCAAAGGTTTTTGTGTTTTTCATTCGGCAGATTTGATGTTCTTATACCATTCTGGTGAATTATCAGGGTTAGATGCGTACTCATATACTTCACTTATTTATTGTTATTTCAGTGAATATATTTACCATTTTTCTTCTTCTAATTCTGAGTAACGTTTTTATAACGCTTTAAAAATCAAGCTATTACTAGCTGTCTATTTTCAGCTTAAAATTATCCTTTTTTTGAAGAAAACGTTACCTTAAAGTAATTATTTTTTTCGGGAAAAGGGAGGGATTCCCTCCAACGTTTGAGTATGGTGTCGTAGTTAACCGACAGGGTAGATAATGCACTATACTCGATTGTGTATCGTTTTTATTTAACCAAGTTCATGTTTATTTTCTAAAATTGAAAGAATTTCATTGTCGTCTATTTTTTCCTGAGCTGTAGCATTAGCTATGATTGCCAGATTGTATTCATTTTGAATATTTACTGCCAATAGGGTCTCTTTCCAATCAATACTATTGTTTGGGGCGTATTCTTGAACAATGGTTTTAAACTGCTGAATGTACTTTTCTTCAGTTATGTTTTTTGTGAATAATTGAAGTGTCCATGTTGAAACATTCTTCATAACAATGCCCTCTGTCCCTTTTTCTCCTATTCTCCAATTAACCGTGTTTCCCATTTTTTTAACTGGGATTCTGAACGAAAAATCTATGTTAGCAATAGATACTGATACTAGTTTGTCTTTAAGCGAGTGATTTATCATTATACTACTTTTGTTTCGAAATTTTAAATTTGGAGTCAAAGGTAGTGATCATTGAGGTAGACGGAATAAATTTTGTTGATTTAGTTCTAATCGGGTAGTAATTTTAATTGTACATAACAATGGGATAAGCGTACCGGTACACATATCCAACCTGTAATATATTTAAAAATAATGAATCTAATGGACTTTTATACCTGTTGAACTCTTTTGATAGAGACCTAGATTTTTATAATCTTAATCCCAGCGATACAAACGTCATCTACCTGTTCTTCAGAGTCTTCCCATTGCTCAAAAGTATCCACTAAGACTTTTCGTTGATCACTTACAGCTTGATTCTGCATTCCAAGAATAAATTTTTTGAATGGTAGCGATTTGAATTTCTTTCCTTTTTCACCTCCAAATTGATC
>JABSPC010000124.1 GCA_013215515.1 Crocinitomicaceae bacterium | reverse complement strand
TGATCCTCTAAACGGTCAAAAGATGCGATTAGCGACTATTAAATATTGAGTGAAAAAGTAATCTGTTTTGAAACGAAGAACCCTTAAATGGGCTTATATGTAATCATCTTTTATCAGAGTCAGCGGTTGTGCAACGGTTACTGATGTTATGCATCATTCTCAATTGAGCCAAATACCTGACGGTCTCCGCACAATTCCATCAGGACTTGAGGCTATTCTTTGCTTTTCAAGCGAACGCAAATTTCATACTATGCCCGCGATAATTAATTCACTAGCTTTGAGAAAGACTAACTTATTTCATTATGCTTAAATGAAAGACCTTCCTGTTCATAGCCTAAATAATAATGATAAATCTTTGACCATTCTACCGATTGCGCATAGCAATTCGTACAATTTCACGTTAAAACATAGGCATACATATTATGAGATTATACTCTTCGAAAAAGGGGGAGGAATTCAACTGATAGACTTAAAGGAGTATCCCGTTGAAAACTACTCTTGCTATATCGTCCACCCACAACAAATTCATTTGCTTAATAGGGCTCCGGGATCTATGGGACGGGTGATCCAATTCGAAGAACATATTCTTGCTTCATCTCAATTAATTACCCTTCTTGAAGGAAGAGTTTGGCAAGGGGCAGGTGCCATCTTCTTCGAGAACAACAAAAATCTATTCGAAGAATTTTCGAACCTCATCGATTTATTCAATAATGATTCAAGCAAAAATTCCAATGAGCGAGATCGACATCTGCTTCAAGTGTTGCTCTTCGACTTATTGAACAAAAGTGAGAATGACTTCTCCTCCAACGCGGCTGATGCTAATTTCAATAACTTTCTTCAGTTGGTGAACGACAATTTCAGAAATCAGCACTCTGTTCAGTTCTATCTTCGTGACTTAGCCATAAGTGAGAAGAAACTGGGGACTTTATCGAAATCACATATGGGAATCTCGCCTTTGAAAGTAATCCATCATCGATTATTGCTCGAAGTCAAACGATTGTTACTCTTCAATGAAGATTCACATAAAGAGATTGCCTATACACTTGGCTTCGACAGTCCTTCTAGTTTTTCTTCCTTTGTTAAAATGAAAACCGGGAAAACACCTTCCGAGCTTCAATCTGAACTGGAGGGAATTCATAAGTAACTGCCAGAAATTCCTAACTTACAATTCGTGGCATTGCCATAACTTTATGACTAATAACATTTCAGCATGCACATATTAAAGCTGAAAAATTAAACGTATCGTTATGAAAAACTTATTCTTAGCCCTCTTAATCCTCAGTTCGTCAGCTTTTGTTTCTTCGCAAACGTCGCTTGTAGATTGGGTCACAACTATAGGAAACGACAACTGGACAAGTACTGCTACTGCGACTGATCCAATGGGTAATGTATATATAACAGGATCCTATAGTGGGACCATTGATTTTGACCCTGGTCCAAATACCTTTAATTTAAGTTCAAACGGTGCGAACAGTCTATTTATAGAAAAGCTGGACGCCAATGGAGATTTTCTTTGGGCCAAATCAATGGACGGTGGACTTGACCAATCAAGTTCTAGAGTCATCACGACAGATGAATCTGGTAATGTGCTCATCGCTGGACCTTATTTCGGTACTACGGATTTCGATCCTGGAGCAGCCACTTTTGAACTAACTCCAACGGGAGCCAATGACATCTTCATTTCTAAATTTGATACGGACGGCAATTTCCTTTGGGCCACGTCGGTAGATGGAGAATTAAATGGGGAAAGCAATAGATTTATCTCAACGGATTTGGATGACAATGTGTTTTTGACTGCCTCTTTCGAGAATACGATTGACGCTGATCCTGGAACCGGTGTTTTTAACTTGACGTCGAACGGCGCAACCGATCCCTTTATCTTAAAATTGGATCCATCGGGAAACTTCCAATGGGCGAGGTCGATGGGTGGAATTGATGATGATTTTAGTTCTAATGTTACTG
>JABSPC010000123.1 GCA_013215515.1 Crocinitomicaceae bacterium | reverse complement strand
TGACACGTTAAAGTGATCAAAAAGAAAGTTATTACTGCGATGAATTTCATTCTATATTATATAACGCTTAAAGAGCAATAAATGTTCCATTTTTAGGCATATTTTTTATTTGATGGATTAATTCTAAAGGCTATTAACAATTTGTACTTAAAACTGTTGATAAGTACGTCTTTCTTTAGCCTATTTTACTCGCTTTTAAGTAATCCTATCGTTATTTTTGTCTAACACGAATTTTGTGGGTATTAGATACCTAGAATTGAGCTAAAATTATGAGTGAAGAAAACAAAAATCAAGATTACGAAGCGGATAATATTCAGGTCCTCGAAGGATTAGAAGCTGTAAGAAAAAGACCCGCCATGTATATTGGCGATATTGGAGTCAAAGGATTGCATCACCTCGTATATGAGGTAGTGGATAATTCAATTGATGAGTCCCTTGCAGGACATTGTGATGCTATTCAGGTATTCATAAATGAGAACAATTCAATTACCGTTAATGATAATGGTCGTGGAATTCCAACTGCGATGCATTCTAAAGAGAAAAGATCGGCACTAGAAGTAGTAATGACTGTTCTTCACGCAGGTGGTAAATTCGATAAGGACACGTATAAAGTATCAGGTGGACTTCACGGAGTTGGGGTATCTTGTGTGAATGCGTTGTCAAAAGATTTGAAGGTTACGGTTCGAAGAGAAGGTAAGGTCTTTGAGCAGGAATATAAAATAGGTAAACCGCAATACGATGTAAGAGAAATAGGCACATCTGATGGCACAGGAACTGAAGTGACTTTCATGCCTGATGATACAATTTTTGAAGAGCTCGTTTACAGTTATGAAATTTTAGCTGCAAGATTGCGCGAATTGGCCTTTTTGAACAAAGGAATAAAAATTAACCTAACAGATCTTCGTGAAACTGATGACGAGGGTAATCACATAACTGAGCTTTTCCATTCTGAGGGTGGTTTACGCGAGTTTGTTGAATATCTCGATAGAAACCGTGAGTCTTTACTTGCGGAAGTTGTTTATTTTGAAGGTGAAAAAGACGGGGTTCCGGTTGAAGTTGCTTTGACATATAATACATCTTATACTGAGAATATTCAGGCATATGTAAATAATATTAATACACACGAGGGTGGAACACACCTTTCTGGATTTAGAAGAGGTCTTACAAATACTTTAAAGAAGTATGCGACGGACTCTGGTATGTTGGCAAGAGAAAAAATAGAAATTGAAGGTGATGATTTCCGTGAGGGATTAACAGCAGTCCTTTCTGTGAAAGTTCAAGAGCCACAATTTGAAGGTCAAACAAAGACGAAACTAGGAAACAGAGAAGTAACTGCTCCGGTAAGTCAAAGTGTTTCTGAAATGCTTTCTAATTATTTGGAAGAGCATCCTAATGAAGCAAAAACGATTGTTCAGAAAGTAATTCTGGCAGCAAAAGCGAGACAAGCAGCTCGTAAAGCTCGTGAGATGGTACAGCGTAAGAGTGTATTAACAGGAGGAGGTCTTCCTGGTAAGCTTGCGGATTGCTCGTCTAAAGATCCTGCTGAATCTGAGATTTACCTTGTCGAGGGTGATTCTGCCGGTGGAACTGCCAAACAAGGTAGAGATCGGTTTTTTCAAGCGATTATGCCATTGAGAGGTAAGATATTGAACGTTGAAAAGGCACAACAACATAAGATCTTCGAAAACGAAGAGATTAAAAACATTTACACTGCTTTAGGCGTAAGAGTTGGAACTGAAGAGGATCCGAGAGCATTGAATATGGAGAAGTTAAGATACCACAAAGTGATCATCATGTGTGATGCCGATGTCGATGGTTCTCACATTGAAACTTTAATCTTGACGTTCTTCTTTAGATACATGAGGGAGATGATAGAGAATGGATATATCTATATCGCAACTCCACCATTATATCAAGTGAAGAAAGGAGCGAAATCTCAATATGCTTGGGACGACAATCAACGTGATCAATTAGTTCATGAAATGAAAGGCGCCGGAACTGAATCATCAGTTGGTGTTCAACGTTATAAAGGTCTGGGTGAGATGAATGCTGATCAATTGTGGGAAACTACAATGAATCCTGAGTTCAGAACACTTCGTCAGGTTACAATTGAAAACTTTGTTGAATGTGATCAGGTATTCTCAATGCTTATGGGGGATGAAGTTCCACCAAGAAGAGAATTTATTGAGAAAAACGCAAAATATGCGAAGATTGATATTTAATCTTGTAAGAATATACTTTGAAAAGCGTTCCGATTACGGCACGCTTTTTTTTTGATGTAAAATGGATCAATTACTAAAGAATATACGAAAATGCACCATCTGTAAGGATGCACTAGTAAACGGAGTTAACCCTGTTCTTGCGGCAAGTGCAAATTCTATAATTGCCGTTATTGGGCAGGCTCCGGGTAGTGTTGTTCATAAATTTGGTATTCCTTGGGATTATCAAAGCGGAAAGCGATTAAGAGAGGGGATGGGAGTGACCACCGATCAATTTTATGATTCAGAATTGTTTGCAATAATCCCAATGGGCTTTTGTTATCCGGGTAAGGGTATCAGGTGATTTACCGCCTAGAAAAGAATGTGCGAAATAATGGCATCAATCATTGTTTGATAAAATGCCCAATTTAGAATTGATCTTGTTGATAGGCGCATATGCCCAAAATTATTACTTAAAGGGCAAGAGTACGCGGACCTTAACTCAAACGGTAATGAACTACGGTGATTATCTACCTGAATAATTCGTGTTGCC
>JABSPC010000122.1 GCA_013215515.1 Crocinitomicaceae bacterium | reverse complement strand
TGATCACAGCTTTTCCTCTTTGGGTCCCAAGAGAATTCATTTTAGTTTCAAGAGAAGCAACTTGATTTTTAGCCGCTTCTAAATTCATTTCAGAACCAACTCCTTTTTTGTTCAATTGTTCTTGCTTATCCAGCATGTAGTTCGCGTATTTCAATTGCGTTTGTAATTCAACTAAATTAGACGCAAGAATTGATGCGTCCAATGTAGCTATTACAGTTCCCTTAGAAACTTTTTGCCCAGCTTTTACATTAATTTTTATAATCAGACCGCCCATTTCAGAATTCAAAATGACGTCTTGATCTGTTTCAACTGTTCCTTGAACACGAATCTCGTGAGTGAATGGTTTCATTTCAACTTGACTTATTTCCACTAGAAGAGCTTGATCAACTTCTTTTTCCTCCTTGACTTCGGCACCACACGATTGCAAGACCAACAGTGAACCTGCTAGGAATGCAAATCCGAATATTTTTGCTTTAGTAGTTTTCATAATTCTTATTTATCTAAAATGTTATTGTAAATTTTGTCAAGTTCCAATTGCGCTTGAAATAAATCAATCTTAGCTGCTACATATTGAGATTGGGCCATGATTAATTGATTGTGCTTTTGTGTAACTGCCATACTGGTTCCTTCACCAATTTGATCTTTAATTACACTGTTTTCATATATCGATTTAGCCAAATCAACATTTTGTTTTTGTAAATCTATTTTTGATTGAGCGCCGAGCAAGTTGTTCTTTGCTTGAATCTCTTGCATTTTTAGCGCTGATTCCAATTGAATCAATGAATTTTCATCTTTCATTAATCGAACTTTCGCTTGACCTATTAGAGCTTTACTTTGTCCTCCTGAAAAAACTGGAACGTTCAATTGGAGTCCCCAACCATTTTGCAAGAACCATTGCTGATCTGAATCGAAAAAGTCAAATTCATTTCTGTAAGCCGTATAAGAATGCTGGTAATACGCTCCCAATGTTGGAACACCTAAAAGTTTATTGTTTTGAAGATTCAATTCGGAAAGAATAATTTGCTTTTCAATTAGCGAATAGGATAGGTTGGTATGAACGTCTCCTCCTCCTGAAGCAGATTTTGCAATCAACTCATCTGGTGTTTGAGTAATTGCAATCGGGTCTTCCATTGGATATCCCATCATAAACTTAAGAAGGTTCAGTGAATTCTGATATTGCAAATTTGAAGCTACTTGCGCTTGTTTTGCTGTTAGTACTGAATACTTCAATTGATCCATATCTTCTTTGAGCAACAGCCCTAAGTCGAAATAAATTGCCTGCATTTCAACCATGGATTCAGCGGTAATAACCATTGAATCAACAAAAGACAGATTCTCTTTGGCTACTGAAGTCAACTGATATGCTTGGATTACGTTGTAAGAAACATCTTCTTTTGTTATGTCAGAGGCAGTTTCTTGAAACTTAGCAAAATAAGCGGCCGCTTTTAAACCAATAATATATGACCCGTTGAAAATCATTTGATTTGCTTGCAAACCAGCTGAAGAACTGAATTTTGTACCGGCTCTAAATGAAACAAGAGATCCTGGAGGCGCACCCGGATTAAAGAATGATGCGTCCATTACTTGTACGGGTAGATGTAGGTTCTGACCGAATGTTCCGGTAATGTTAACTTGAGGAAGTCCGATTGCTCTAACTTCATTAGCACGCTCCTTTGCGCCGGTAATGTCGTGATCTGCATTTTTAATGGATACGTGATGGTCCTGCGCATAGGTTTTTGCTGCTTCTAATGTGAAACTTCCGTTTTGAGCCGACGAAAATTGCGCAACCATCAGAAGCGCACCGACGATTAATTTAGAATTGTTCATGATTCATTTTTTGTTTGAGATATTTAAGTCCTTCTTCATTCGCCATTCCTTTAAGATGAAAGCGAATCATTTCTGTAAAAACTTCTTGAAATTTAAATTCTGGCCATGGGAATATTTCTGTTTTCATTATGCTTTCTGTTGAGGCAACATACAATCTTGCAATTACTTCAATGTTTAAATTGTCTCTATAAATTCCCTCTTTAATTCCTCGTTCAATATTGTCTTTTATCATAGACAGAACAAATTCCCATTTGTGTTTTTCTATAATA
>JABSPC010000121.1 GCA_013215515.1 Crocinitomicaceae bacterium | reverse complement strand
TTACTGCCAGCAACCATCCACCATTTGTTATCATGACGAAATAGAGTAGGGTCTGAATACAACCCAGAAGTTAAGTCAGCTTGATGTTCCCAATCGTATGGGAAATTAGCAGCTTTATACAAGCGAATCGCATTTGCGCCTAATGTTTCTGGAACCATATAATGCTCTCCTTCATGTTCAAAGACAAAAGGGTAGGAGAGGTGGAATTCTTCTCTAAGTACCACCTTTTCATAATTCCAATGAATTCCATCGTCGCTGGTTGCCATCGCAATTTCTCCTCGATCCGTTTCAGAAGGCACGATTTCCATAAATAAGTACCATTTTCCTTTGGCGTTAATCATAAAAGGATCTGCCACATATGAAGTTGGAACATCTGTAACACTGTGTCGACTAATGGTAGGATATGAAACTCCTTCTATAGGTTTTAAGTTAAGTGGAGAGTCGCCCGCGTAAATTCCAATAGACCACGATTCATTAAAGTTATCAGGAAGAAATTTGTTCTTTTCGTCGTACATAATTTGTTTTTTTTGAGGCAATTAAATCTTTATATAATTCAATATATTTTTCTGTTGTTTTATGGTAGTGGTAGTTCTCAATTGCATACGCTTTACATGCTTTAGAATTGATGGTGTGAATATTTTCAATAGCATGGATATACTCGCTTTCACGATTACAGACGAAGCCTACTTCTTTGGGTACGATTTCACTGTGGGCACCGCTGTCACTACATATTACAGGAGTACCTGAAATCATTGCTTCAATTAGTGTTAATCCAAAGGATTCTGGCAATCTAGAGGGGGAGATAAGTGCACGTGCGTGGGCAATTAATTCTGCTTTTTGAACGCCTCGAACATCACCTAAGTATTCTACATCGTACTTCTCGCACTCAGTTATAATGCGGTCGACACTTTGTTTGTGTTTGCTTGATCCAGCGACAATCAATTTCAGATTTTTTTTCTTGCAGACTTCCAGTGCGATATCAAGCCCCTTATCTAAGGGGTTAGTAATGTTGGCAAGGAAGAGTATATAATCCTCTTTTTGTTCAGAAAAAATAAAATCGTCAGGATTTATACCATTCCAAATGAACAGTTCTTCATTGTATAGTTGCGCAAGTGATTTGGAAACATAAACCCATTTACATTGTCGATCAACTTCTCCAACATAGCCGTGATTGGTAGCAATTGCAGGAATGTTTTTAGATTGATAATACGCAACGGTGTCGGAATAATTAGTGGACTGTATGTGAACAAGGTCTATGTCATCTATAAAATCATGTACAATTTGAACTCCATTCTCATTATAACCTTCTTCCAAATCTTTTATGAGATAATAAACTTGGTGTCCCTTTTCAACCAACCCCTTTGCCAATAAGTCGAATTGGTTTCCTATTGAGCCAGAAGGAAAGCTAGTGATAGCTCTTCCCGTCGCTATTATTTTACGAGCAGGTGACTGGTTTAATTTACATTCAAGTAAAATTTTCATTTCAAACTCGTTATTTTATCCAATGAACTTTCCGTTTGTGATTTGACAATCATTTGTTTGTAAAACTCGATGTATTTTTCTGTTGTATTTAAATAGTCAAAGCTCTTT
>JABSPC010000120.1 GCA_013215515.1 Crocinitomicaceae bacterium | reverse complement strand
CCAATAATTTCCAATCTTTTTTGAATGTTGAACCAGCAACTGGGTTAAAACTAACGTCAATTCCATCTCCGTTTAGGGCTTTGTTGATTTGCTCAACATAATTGGAGCTGCGGTAATTCACAACATGATCAGCCCCCAGTTCTTTTACCAAAGCTTCTTTTTCTGTTCGTCCAACTTTAGCAATAACAGTTGCACCTTTTAACTTGGCCAATTGGATCAAAATTGTTCCAACCCCACCAGCTGCTGCGTGGATTAATACCGTATCTATCTTATGAATTGGTGTCAAGTACTCTGCCATGTAATACGCCGTTACCGCTTGTGTACACAACGCCAATAATTCCGCCACATCTTGCTCGCCTACGGGAACAACCGCAAAATCATTTGTAATCACGTGCTTTGCGTACCCTCCAAATCTACAGAAGGCCAAAACCCTTTTACCTACTAAAGAACTGTCCGCCGCATCAGGGCCTACAGAAATCACTTTTCCAACGACTTCATATCCTGCTACAAACGGCATTGGCGGCGCTTCATTGTAAAGGCCATTTCTTGCCATCACATCTGCGTAGTTCAGTCCAAAAGCTTCAACTTCAATAAGTACTTTGTTGTCTGTCGGATCAAAAATTTCGAAATCTCTTAAATCAAATGCACGATTCGGATCTCCTTTTTTAACTAGAAAATAGGCCTGACTTTTCATTAGATCTAATTTGGTTCGAAGATAATTGAATATTACCAGACCAAGTGCAAATTGCTCCTAGTTGTTTTAAAAGATTTCCACTTTATTAACCTCTTTTATCATTCAATAACTTTACCTGCGCACCTATCATATTTACCGCTAAGGAAAGACAAGATTGTCACTTTGATGTATCCCATTTCAGCAAGTTGATTCCAAGTATATGAATAGTTTGTTATCATATCTGTCGTAATTTCCCACATTGTCTGCTTCCCTAATCCAGGTTGATTAAACCATGGAGTAACATCTGCATTTTGTGCCTTAAAAGGAAGCTCTTTAAACACCTCAATATCATAGTAGAAATCGTATTTATCTTTTGGTTTATTCAATGCTCGCTCTCCAAAAGTATAATGAACGCCTTCGAGAACTGGACTAGTAAATTGACCTCCTAAAACTGGAAAAAGACTATCCTTCGAGAACCCAAAATCACCACTATAACGATCGTACTCTAATCCTTTTGTTAGCGAAACATTTCCCACAATGTTTAACCCCCCATTTCCAGGAGGCCAGCCTCCATTTACTGTGTCCTTTCCATTGAATAAGACTTCTAAAGCCGACCAATTATGTTCATTGTATAAATCGAATGCCTCCTTCTTCGTTTATTCGCTGAGCTGCCCTTTTTATTAAATTCTTTTACAAACTGATCTGCTGTTTTGTAAAAGGGGTCAACTTTTAGTGGAATTGGTGTTTCAATCTTTCTCAGTTAGTGAAGAACAACTCGTTTCAAACATGAGCACCGAAACGATTCCAATCGTTAAAAATGATAGTGGTTTAATCATAAATCAAAGTAACCAAAATAAAGTACTTATGCCTATATTAAGCAGTGAACTTCAATATGAAATTATTTTCCAAATGAGTTTCTTTTCACAGAAGAATATTCTCATATTTCCAACGTTATTGCCATAATTCCAGTATTAAATCGAACAACAGCAACTAACTGTATCGGTGTATGACTTAAGCGGTAAATTTATCGAAACTTGGAATCAGAACAATTTCAGCCATAATTTTGGCATTGATTACCCAGCCGCATTATATATTCTCAACATAAGAGTTAACGGCGAAATATGGCAAGAAAAGCTTATTAAATACTAACCATATATAATAATCGTAGGCTGATTCTTTAAACAGAAAACTGCATCATAACCTCTTGTAGTCAAGCGGTATTTCCTATGAAAATAGATCCGCTGAAATTTTTTCTTTGGATATCGAAATTGCCGTTAAAGTCGTTTTAACTTTTGCTCCAAAAGCTTCCATTGTCGATACTGTCCTCAAAACAACTCCTTGAATCGTACTCCTGTAAGGTGAATTAGAAGGGGTTGGGATTTAATTTGTTGCATAAACCGCAGACTCAGTTCCGGAAGCATCTTTAACAATGTACTTAACACATTCATAACCCACTATTTCCTTTGTTTCTTTTGTCTCGGTAACTGTTAATTCTGATTCAACGATTCCCAGTGAATCATGAGTTAGGGAATAGAAATTCCCGTCAATAACTGTTCGTATCAATGCTAACGACATCTTTTCGTCATCATTGTAGATTGTAGTGGAAGAAGCCATCGAATTCAAATATTCCGTTCTATGCTTTTTTCCACTCATATACAAGAACACTGACGTTTCTCCCATCATATCCACTGCAGCTTGATTTGATGAATCAGATGATTCCATCACTTGACTATATGTGATCGTATAATCACTTTGTCCGAAACAAGCATTAATAACAGTGTTAAAATACGTTTCATTTTTTACTCTTTTTTGCTTCAACACCTTCAATAACGATTACGATTTCACCTTTGGGTGGTTTCGCTTCATAATGCGCTTTTACTTCTGCAGCTGTTCCTCGTTTGTACTCTTCATAAATCTTTGTTATTTCACGTGCCACGCAAACCTTGCGGTCTGCTCCCATAAATTCTTCAATCTGTCCCAAACACTTTACCAATCGATGCGGAGATTCGTATAAAACTGTTGTTCGTGTTTCCTCAGCAATTAATTTAAGTCGTGTTTGGCGTCCTTTCTTATGTGGCAGAAAACCCTCGAAAACGAACTTATCGCATGGAAATCCACTCGCTACGATTGCTGGAATAACGGCTACCGGTCCTGGTAAACATTCAATATCAATTCCTTTAGCGATACACTCTCTTATCAATAAAAATCCTGGATCAGAAATGCCTGGTGTTCCTGCATCTGAAACTAGTACAGTATGGCTGTTGGCTTTAATTTTATCTATCGTCCGGTCCAAAGATTTATGCTCATTGTGCATATGAAATGGATGAACTGGCTTTTTAATTTCAAGATGCGAAAGAAGCTTGTTCGTTGTTCTGGTATCCTCGGCAAAAATCAGTTGCGTTTCTTTCAGCATCCGAATTGCCCGAAGTGTAATATCCTCTAAATTTCCAATAGGTGTGGGTACAATATATAGCTTCGACATGTGTATTAAGATCTAGTCAAAACTACATAGTCCTGAAGTAAAGTTTGAAGAAATTTCATTCTTTTATTTGGCGTTTCCGACAATCCAATCAACTTAGCTGATTCGTCTGCTAATTCTCTGGCAAATTTCTTCGTTTCTGGATTCGGGTATTTTCGAACGCGTTGAATTGAATTCTTAATCAACAGCATATCTTCGTCTGTAAATCGAACAACACTAGGATACTCGGGTGTATAGTTTTCTTGATTCTTAATGGAAAGAACATCTTTCAAGGAATATCGAATACTTGATTTGTCATTAATAACAACTGTTCCAGCCATCACATCACCCATTCGTTGGCTCTTCGCTGCAACACTCGCGTACATTAACCCAACAAGGCCCATTATTATGTGAATAATTCCGATTACAATAAGGTCTCCTACTCCAGCAAATATAGCAGCAAAGCTAAAACTGATCCACATGAAGTGTCCTTTGAAAATCCATCTCGTAAAAATCTCTCTTAACCCTGGTCGTTCTCCAGAATAGGTTACTACGCGAATACCCAGTGCGTATTTCCCTAAAGTTTGTCCGTGTGATAGATATTCAAGAATCGGATGGTAAAAAATCCATGGAAGTTTCAATAGAAAAAGCTCAACGAGCATGTATTGGTCAAAGCCAGAATTGCTTATTAAAGCATAAACAATCCCAACATAAAGCGCCAACATAGCTGTATCAATTAACGCAGATGTACAACGTTGAACGACCGTAGCATACTCATACTCAATCTTTACGTTCTGCGCCGATACAAATTCGATGGACTTCATGGTTCTATTCCTAGCTTAAAGATACCCATTTCGTTTAAGATTCCAAGCAGATTGAAAATTAGTCATATCACGGCTTTCCGATCTATTTAAACCAATTCTAAATAAGGAGTTATGACAAACAAATGACATAAAAAGTTCCATAATCCAGCATATTTGTAAAAGTGAAGGATCAAACAGGGTTGAAAAACCTACATATTGTAGCATTTACGCATCGAAATTTGCCTGTCAGTGAGATAGGGAGTTTGCATATAGAGCCTGACAATCAGAAAGATCGGTTGTCTTCTTTAAAAGAGGCTTTGAATTTGGGGGAATTAATGTTCCTTTCAACTTGCAATCGCGTTGAATTTCTTTTCACTTCAGAAACGGAGGTTGATAGCTCTTTTTTACACACTTTTTTCGATTTACTTTATCCTGTCTTGGAAAAAGAGTCTCGAGAATCTTTCGCCAAAAACGCAAATGTACTTCATGGGTTAAATGCTGTTGAACACAAACTGTGTGTTGCCTCTTCGTTGGACTCGATGATTATTGGTGAACGTGAAATAATAACTCAAGTCCGTGGGGCTTACGAAAACTGTCTTAAAATGGGGCTTACAGGTGATTTGATAAGAATCATTATGCGCCACACAATTGAAACGGCTAAAAAAGTATACACGAATACGAATATTGCGAAACGACCCGTTTCAGTTGTTTCTCTTGCCTATCATAAATTGAAAGATCTAGATGTTCCTATGGATTCTAGAGTTTTAATTGTTGGGGCCGGAGCTACAAACATAAACATGAGTCGGTTTTTGAAAAAGCACGGATTCACGAATTTCAATGTTTTCAACCGAACGCTTTCGAAAGCAGAAAAATTAGCCAGTGATTTGAATGGTAATGCATATGATATAAGTGCTCTTAATTCATTTGATAAAGGATTTGATATCATCATTTCTTGTACTGGATCTGAAAGCCACGTACTGACTCCTGAGATTTATAGTTCTCTTTTGCAAGGTGACACTTCAAGAAAAATTGTAATCGATATTGCGATTCCTCAAGACTTGTCTCCTAAAATTATTGCAACCCATGATGTAAAACACATTTCGGTTGAGGCTCTTCAGAAAATCTCCAATGAAAATTTGAAGGCTCGATCTAAAGAAATGCAGCACGTAGAGGAAATCATTTCTGAGGCCATGTATGAGTTTGAGCACATTGAACAAATAAGGTCTGTTGAATTGGCAATGCGCGAAGTTCCAAACAAAGTGAAAGAAATTAAGTCAATTGCCATGAATGAAGTTTTCAAGAACGAATTGAACGAACTTGATGACGAATCTAGAGAAGTCGTGGATAAAATCATTGGCTACTTGGAAAAGAAATACATAAGCATGCCGATGATAATGGCAAAAGAAATACTCCTTAAAAAACGTACGTAATGAAGCATGTGATCATTGGTTCACGCGGAAGCGACTTGGCCCTATGGCAAGCCTATTTTGTTAAATCCGAGTTGGAACGGTTGGGCTGTACTGTTGAACTAAATATTATCCAAACACAAGGAGATAAAATCCAGCACTTAAGCTTTGACAAGCTTGAAGGCAAGGGTTTTTTTACCAAAGAAATTGAAGACGCCTTATTGAACAAAACAGTTGATTTGGCCGTTCACTCTCACAAAGATTTAGAAACAAACCCTCCTGCAGGATTAATCATCTCTTGCGTATCAGAAAGAGCAAATCCAGCAGATATTCTTTTAATCAATAAAAACGCGGTGGATTCTTCTTCCAAATGGAATCTAAAACACGGAGCGATCGTTGGTACTTCTTCTGCGAGAAGAAAATCACAGATGCTTCACTACCGTGGAGATGTTGAGATTAATGATTTAAGGGGTAATGTTCCAACACGAATTAATAAACTTCGCCAGGGAAACTACGACGCCATTCTTTTGGCTAAAGCTGGGATTGATAGACTGGAAATTGACCTTTCTGAATTTGAAGAAATCGTAATGGATCCAACGGAATTTGTACCTGCTCCGGCTCAAGGTGTTTTAGGCCTACAGATTCGATCAGAAGATTCTGAATTACACGACATTCTGCAAAAAATGAACTTTCCTGAGGTTCAAAAACGAATTGGTTTGGAGCGTAAGGTTTTAAACTTACTTGATGGTGGCTGTCAATTACCTCTGGGTGTTTACTGCAATGAAGCAAATGAATTATACGTGTCTTTTGCTGAAGATGTAAATGGAACCTGTCACAGCCTTAATTATACGGTTACTGAATTTGATGGAATGGCCGAAAAGGTAATTCAGGATTTAAACCAAAAAATAGTAGTTGGCTAGCCGCGTATTCATATCAAAAAACGAATCAGAGGTTCATGTTTTGAAAGCATTTCTAACCAGTCAAGAAGATATCTTAGTTGCTCAAAGCTTCCTTCATTTTTCCCAAGTAGCGTTTAATACCTCTAAGGATTACGACGTTATTTTCTTTGGAAGCCGACGGGCGGTTGATTACTTCCTCCAAAATTCCGAAATTCCAAATTCAGTTCAAATTGCTTGTGTTGGAAGTAAAACGGCAGAAGCAATTCAAAAACAAAATCGAGAAGTAGCTTTCATTGGAGATAATGCCGCTAACATTCAGGAAGCTGCTCAGTCTTTTAAAAAATGGTGTGGGAGCAAAACCGTTCTTTTTCCCATTTCAACGATTTCGCTTAAAACGTTTTCTTCTCTTTTCGACGAAAATCAAAAAATCGAGGTTGAAGTTTATGACACTAAAATTGTAAGTGCTCCTGTCCCAGATTGTGACACGTATGTATTTACGAGTCCATCCAACGTCCAGGGTTTTTTGGAATCAAACGAATTACCGAATCATGCACAAGTAATTGCTTGGGGCATAAGCACTCAAGACGCACTTATTAAGAATTCAATAGCCGTTCAAACAGTTTTGGTAAAGCCAAGTATCGGATTTCTGATAAGCGAACTTTCAAATAATATCAAATAAAAAAAGGTCATCTCAGTTGCCTGTGATGACCCTCTTCCGTTTTTCATAAGTACAGAAGTAGTAAGCTCCTGAACGTCGTAGATATTGTCTGTTGCTAAAACTAGCAGTAAGTTTCATTCCTCTGTTGGAGGTCCAAGGTATATATTTAATTCTCCAAATAAAAATAAAATCCCTGAATTTGAACCTCGCACAAACTCTTGAACGTAAAAATTGTCACTAAGGTTGGGAGGCTGAATCACTCGATCATAAAAAAAGGCATCTCGGATTAACCGAAATGCCTTTTCAAATTATTAGTTCGTTTTACTTAACTACGAATTGAATCGCTTGTTGAGCTTCACCAGAATTGATTTTCAAGAAGTACATTCCAGAAGCCAATTCTTCAGTTCCAAGAACAACCAAGTTAGATCCAACCGCTGCGTGAACAGTATGTGTTTTGATCAATTTAGCTGAGAGATCTTGAATATAGAAATCAACATTTTGAGCGTTGTTCACAGAGAATTTAACGCTAACCTCATTATCAGCTGGATTCGGGAACAAAGTCAATTGCGACAACTCTTCTTGGCCTTCCAGTCCAACAACTAAGTTATTGTTTGCTGATCCAGCATAGATATTGATATTATCTAGGTAGAAGTTGTTTCCTCCATCACTTTCAAATTCAAATTTGTATCTGAAATTGTCAACCCAATATGATGATGTAATGTTTGTCATGTGAACTGTCGTCCAATCAGCAGCTGAAGCAGGCGTCCAAGAAGTTGATACAACTGTAGACCCTAACAAATCACCGTGAAGTGTTTTACGAGGAGACCATGTATCACCACAATTGTTCGTTGCGTAAACTTTCAACCACTCATCGTTGTTTGCACCACGCTTGCGGTATGCATAACGGAAGCTTAACGTCATTGAAGCAGCACTAGTAATTGAAGATAAATCTACTGGAATTGAAACAAGTTCATCAAAGTTTCCTGCATTTTCATTGTAATTAGGAAGCTTGGCACACTTCGTTCCTGTATGACCAGCATTCGTTTCTAATTCAAACTCTGCATTGTCTCCATGATCAACAACTTCCCATTGTACAATGTTTTCTAAAGTTCCAAATGATTCGAAATCTTCAAGGAATGGAATCCAATGAGGCCCCGGTAATACTCTAATGTAAGACATCTTTGTTTCTACATCACTCGTTGATCCATCTGTAGCGTCTAACGTTACTTCATATAAACCTGGTGTGTCGTATTGAATTGATGGATTTTGGTTCGATGATATAGCCGGTGTTCCTCCTGCAAAAGTCCAAGCCCATGTACTAACTTCGTTATATGATTGATCATCGAAATTAATTGTTTCACCTGCACACACAGTTATTTTGTCCGCAGAGAATTCTGCCTTACACAAATACGTATTTCCATTTGCCCCTGTAAAAGAGAGATTTCCAGCTGTTTTTAAATTATTTCTTCCTCCAACTGAAGAGTTTAAAGCATTTCTCATTCGTTGCCCTTGTCCAGGAGTGAACATTTTAGAACAATATGAATAATCCATATAGTTCTCCGTGTTATCAATTTGATCAAATCCCCAATACCCATCATCTCCACTACATGTGTTTGAAACTAAGGAACAAGTAGAAAGACCAATACAATCTGGAGTATCATTTACTGCGTCGTCATCATTACAACTTGATGCATTCCCAGGATTATTATTTGGTCCCCAAACGTGATCCAAATTCAACCAGTGACCACACTCATGCGTCAATGCTCTACTAGCACTTGGCGAACCGGTTCCAATTGATCCAACATAACTATGCAAGATCCAAATTCCATTATCCATTCCCGAGCCAACCCAATTAGATGGTGTAAATGTATAACCTGCAGCACCGCCAATATCAGCACAAATGAAAATGTTCAAGTATTTATTTCCTGCCCATTCACCTTGGTAAACATCGTTGCCATTTTTAATCGCGTTAACTTGTTGTCCTCCATTTTGGCTGCTCGTTACTGAAGTAGCTGAACTAACCGTATGTGTAATTCCAGAAAAACAACTTCCATCTGGTGCTTTCGTTGCCAAAACGAATTCGATGTCTGTATCAAATGGAGTTGTCGATGCTGATGGATTTGAAGCATTAAATGCATTCACTACGTTATCCGCATCCGCATTTTGCAAATCATAATCTCTATTTAAGATTTCGAAAGCATCTAAGATTTGGTCATCTGATATTTTTTCTGTGCCATTGTTGTGCAATAAGTGAAACACAACTGGAACATAATATGTAGTTGCTTCAGGCGTACCATTTGCTGCTTGTTCTGCTGCTTCTTGAGCGCGAATAATATTGTCAAGAGCTTCTTGTTGTACAACACCACTTAACTGAAGCATTTCTGCTCTCTTTTTGTGTGTTAAACAGTATTCTACAGTTTCTCCTTCTCTTGCGTTTTGAGCGTCAAAAGTGAGAGTAGTTTGCGCAAAGAGCCCAGAAGAAAATAGGGTAAGGGTTAACGCAGAGAGAGTTATTTTTTTCATAAGTATTAACAGTTTTGTAAGCTTAGATGCGTAAGGTACACAACCCTTAACGCAAAAACAAATAAAGGGGTTGGCGCTAACTACGTTTAACACTACTATTTTAGCGCATTCTTGGCTAGGAATTTACGTTTCTCAAATCATGATTAATTTCACCCGTAAAATCAGATTTAAGTAGAGCGTCCAATTTCAATGCCGCTTCCTCTGCTGAGAAGAGAACACCGTCTGCTTTCATCTTTCTGAAATTGTCTACTGCCGAGAACTGCTCTGGCGATGCGCTTCGGATTTGTTCTTGCATCCCAGTGTCAATTACACCTGGAGCCACGGCAAAAGCTTTTAGATCTATCCCTTTTTCTTTTTCTTCAAGATAGAGCGCTTCCGTAAGTATGTTCAATGCTGCCTTTGAAGCACAATAAGATGCCCAAGATGGAATCGCTCGGTTTGCTGCACCGGAGCTAATGTTGACAAGAATGAAATCAGCCTTATTGGACATGTTGTTGTAAATGTTTTTAGTCAACAACATTGGAGACGTAACATTCACTGCCATGACAGGCTCAAGATCCAATCCTTCTTGATCGGAAATTCGTTGAACAGCACCAAGAATTCCTGCGTTGTTAATCAACGTAACGGGGTCATCGAATTTTTGATTCACAAACAACTGACGCGCGTTTTCAACATCTGATAAATCGCACTTTTCAAATGAGAAATTAGGGTGCTCAATATCATGACCTCGCCCAACACCAATGACCTTAAAACCTTGGTTCAAATAGTTCTCAGCAATTGCCTTCCCCAATCCTCTCGAAACACCGGTTATAATGTAAATCATTGGTTGTTTTTATTTGTCGTCGTCAATAGTAGGGTCATCTTCAGATTCCCCATCAGATCCTTCCAAATCTTCTTCCTCGGATTCCACATCAGGGTCTTTGTCTTGCCAATCCTCATGATAGTTCATGTTGATGTCGTACATTTCTGTATGCAAAGATTTACCAAGCCTATAATAGATGATTTCAATATCGAGCATGTTCTCACGGAACTTGATTTCATCTTCCAAATCAGGCATATTTGGATTTAAGCAGATTTCACCCAAATACTTCGTTTTCGATAAATCACCCGAAAGCCATCTTCCATTTCTTTTACCCAAAACGTAAACCCCATATTTGTTTAATTTTCCATTTGGATCATAGAACCTCCATTCTCCGCTTGGCACTCCGTCTTTCATTTTCCCAGCGCTTTGAATCGTTCCATTGTCATAATAATTAATTACATCACCATTCATTCTCCCTATGCTGTCATTTGCTTCCCAAATCGTTTTCAATTGACGTGTTTCATAATGATCACTATGAGAACAATCGTATCTCTCAAATTTTTCAATAATATAGCTTTCGTAAAGCGTGTCTCCTTGAGCGTTTATTTCCGTGTAAATTCCTTTCGATGCATATTGAATAGAATCATTCAGTGAAATTATAGAATCAAAATAGTTGATTTGACATAATTTTTCGCCTTCATAACTGTAGTAATCCCATTCGCCTGATTTTCGCCCCTTTGAAATAGTTCCGTCTCTGGCTATTGTATCATTTGGATAGTACTTTGTCAATCGGTAATCAATGCCACCTTTTGCAACCAAGCTTGGTCTTCCAAAATACGGTTGATTTGCATATTCATCATTGAAACCATAATCCATGAGCAGTATCTCGATAGACTCAGATTCGGTAATGTTAATTGGTGAGAATCGAATAGAATCTTCCCAATCGAACATATAGCGAACGCTCAATTCATTTTCTTCCCAAATCTTTTCTTCAACTGGGTAGGAGAATTCAAATTTCACATAATGGTACCTAAATCCTAAAGTGTCAAAACCTTCATAGTCATCAATCGGCTCCCCTGCTAAGAAGAACCCTCGTTTGGAAATTTCACCATTCGTATGGTACGATTTTGACTCTCCTTGCAGGGCTCCCTTTTGGAATAATAAATCATATAATAACAAAGAATCTTGTCCAGGTAGAGTTAAGTAGGTTCTAACATATCCGTCTAAATGATCGTCCTGATATTGAGAAATAGAAGTCGCGATTTTATTACGCTCCATACTCTCACCGTGTTGGTACCCTTCCTCGTAATTTGCTTCTGCAATAATGGTTCCTGTCCAATCGTATCTGATTTCCTTCCCGTCCATGTTTCCATTAACATAGTCCACGGTTTTGCTTAAGTAGTACATTCTTTTTTCTGGAAACGTATCTTGATCTCTTTCATAATAATATCGCTCTGGATCATACGCCTTGGCGTAATCATAATATTTTACCTGCCCGTTAGCTTCGCCTTTATCAAAGGGAACTTCAAGCATTGTCTTTCCGAACTGGTCATAAGAAGTCCAAATCCCTATTGGTTTTCCTTCAAACATGGAGCCCTCGACAATTTCAATTTGAGCTTCTTCGTCTTTCTTTTTTGTTTTCTTTGGTTTCTCATCTCCGTAATAATCGTAATCACGACCATAACCGTATGGCCTATGAAAGTTGAAGAAATCAACAAGCAGTGGTGCGAAGATTCCGCTAAAAAGGCTTTGAGCAGAACCTGTTACGATCATTGAGGCATTTACTCTGGACATCTCTAAAGCAAGGCTGGCCTTTCTCTTTGAATTATATCTGTAATCCATAAAATCCTTCATCGCTTTGTCGCCGTCAAAATTGTACCCGTTCATTTCAACAACGACATCTTTTTTGATCGCCAATTTCTTCTTGGTCAAGTCAATTTTCAAAGGCCCTGTGTAAAACTCCCCGTTTCTTTTTAATGTATAGTCATTTGTAATATCAAAAGAGCGGAACATTCTAGGAACATGACCTTGAGGAATGGAGTCCTTTTCTGATTCTTCTCTGAAAGAGGCAGATTTAATAATGTCCAATTCTAATTCTCCAAAGTAATGAATTCCTTTACCCGTCCAACTTTCAAAGTTTTCACTGAACTGAGCGGAAAGATTGTACATCTCGGTTCCGTCCACAGCGTATGTTATTATAGTCCGTGTTCTATCCGTAGGATCGTAATATCCTTCCCAAAGTTTAGTTGTATCAAGTTTACTCCAAGATCTATTGTTAAGCACCTTTTCGGTCATTGGATCTTCGTAAAGTGAATCGGCGATATTATAATACCAACTGCTTCCGTATTCATGATCTCTAATTTGCATCCCGTCTAGAGTAATGAACTTCTCGATGACAATTCCTTCAACATGTTTCACAAAATCACCTAACTCATCATAAACTAAAGCGTCCATGATTTTCCCATCATAATCATATATATTTCTTAAATAGTGATTTGAATCGGCGATAAAGTTTACTTCATCATGGATCGTACCGTTGTCCCAATAAATATTCGGTTCCTCTTTCAAGACGCCATTTGGGAACTCATATTTAAACATTAGTTGACCATTCGGGTAAAACTTTTCGTAATCCCCGATGAAGCCTGGATATGCACCAATACTATCAAATACAACTCCTCGTTTTTTCGTCTCCTCTTCTACCGGATCATATATTGTGGCTTGTTCTCTCAAGAAATGTTCCCCTCCTAATTCCTCTTCGTAATAATTCCCCTCGTAGTAATAGTCCTCTTCGTAATCTCGATTGTCATTTTTTTCTTCTTCTAAATCCAAATCAATTTGTCTTTCAAAAGCTGGTTCATACATTTCTCTGGGGAGATCACCCAAACCATATTCTGTGAAAAAATTAAATAATTCCTGGTCATAATTCCATGCCCCCATTAATCCTTTTCGGATAACCAATGGCTTAACAACCAATGAATCGTCGTCATTTAGTGTATAATGACGCTCAATACGTGTCAAGTCTTGGTTTGCCGCTTCATCTGGAGTTTCAAAATATTCATCTCCTTTGCCCACTCTAAAAAGCCATTCGCCTGATTCTTCATTATCGATATAATGCCCTTGAGCTGATGGGATTCCAGGAGTTCTAGTAAACGAATAGATTCCATTTTTTGCCCCCCCTTTAAACTCGGTTACTTGATGAACTGTATCTATATCAGGATAACCACGTGAAATATATAGTTCGGCTTGTTCTTCACTCATTCGCTCATTGCTGTGATGTGTGATTGTCCAAATTCCTTCTTTTACTCCATTTACAAAGTAGCCATGCTTAAGTGTGTCGCCTTTCAATCCAACCCAAGTAGCTTCCCCGTGGAGCACATTATTTTTAATGGTAAAATATCCTGCTATTGTACTATCTATCCAATCGCAATTTCCTTTTTTATCCATTTGACAATAAGAATCATAATATTGTATGTAATCGCCTTCTGGAATTTGATCAAGAACCGGAGTTATATCTCTCTCTACACTATATTCTTGAGTTAAAAGTGGGTATGGATTCTTTCTAACGGCCTTTTTAAATTTGCTTTTTTCCATGTACTTGTAGTCGTCGTAGTAGCTTTCCCTATCTCTTTTGCGTGGCCTATTTGGTCGTTTACTATACTCCAAATAGCGATTGAAATCTTCTTCAGACGGCATGTCGCCAAATTTCGCAGGGTACAGCGTTATGAATTTTTTATACGACTTAACTTTAAGGGATTTCTTAAGCATTTTAAATTCCTCCTTTGTTGCAATCATTGAATCGGCTATCGTTCCTGTTACCGACTCCAAATACATGTCATAATCATAAAGATCTTTTCTCCTTCTTGATTTGGATCTGGATTTGGATTTTGCTCCAGCCTCCCAAAACCCATGGCTTGTCGAAACCCTTTCTTGAAAAGGGTAAACGAAGAACGATTTTCCGTCTATTTCAACGGTGTCTACTATTTGCGATGATCCACTAAACGGTATCAAAGCAGCAACAAAAAGTACAAGTAGGTGGTTGGTTAGTTTCATTTATTTAATGTTTTGTTATTGGGCATACGCCCTTCCTTCTTCTGACGAAAAGGATTCAAGTGCATTTTATAACTTATATAATTCTCGTTCTTTCAGCTTTCTGTTGGAATTACAAAGCCACAATCAAATTAGAGGGCTTCGTTAATTTCAATAAATCTTTCGACGCTTTTTGATGCGCCAAAAACAACCAATGTATCTTTCTCTTTGATGATTGTTTCACTTTTTGGAACTCCGATAATATGTTGTTCCATACATTCTTCTCCATTCTTAGTGATTTCATATTCACGTTTAATGGTAATCAATGTCATTTCGTATTTGTTCCTAAATCCAATTTCATCAATTGACCTTCCGACTACACCTTTTGGTGCTCGAATTTCAGCAATTTCGTGATCATCGGGCAATTGCAAGAAGTTCACAATATTCGGATTCAAAAGCTTTTCACGTACAACGTAAGCCACTTCGTTTTCTGGAGTAAGGATTTCACTAACCCCAATCTTCTCTAGGATCAATCGTTGATGATCTCCACTTGCTCTCGCAATAACACGTTTTACACCTATATCCAATAGGTGCACGCATGTTAATACCGTTGCTTCAAAGTTTTCACCAATTGCAACTACAGCACCATCAAGTTCTTCTAGGTTTTGCATTCGCATTGCACGAATATCTGTTGCGTCCATCGTAACTGCAAATGCAACATCATCCTTTATGCTCTCAATTCTCTCCTCATTTGGATCGAACGCAAAAACTTGTGCGCCTTTTTCAGCCAAACTTCTTGCGATCGTAGAACCATATCGTCCAACTCCTATTACTGCAAATTTGCTATAATTCATAATTTCGATTTTTCGTTCATTCGACTATTTGATCATTCGAACAATCAAACAATCTAGCTATCTATTTTATTGCTTGTCTCAAGTCTTCGATAAGATCTTCTACGTCTTCAACACCAACACTTAATCGAATTAAAGAATCTGAAACACCTATTTTTTCTCTTTCTTGTTTTGGAATAGAAGCGTGCGTCATCGTAGCAGGGTGTCCAATAAGAGATTCAACACCTCCCAGTGACTCTGCCAAAGCAAACACTTTTACTTTTACCACTACGGCATGAGCATCTTCCATGCTATTTCCAACCATTGTAAATGAAATCATTCCTCCGAACCCACGCATTTGTCTTTTCGCAACGTCATGGTTGGGATGTGATTCAAAACCTGGCCAATATACTTTATCCACTTTAGGATGATCAACTAAGAAATGTGCAACTGCTTCTCCGTTTTCACAATGTCTTTGCAATCTTAAATGCAAGGTTTTAATTCCCCTTAAAACGAGGAATGAATCCATTGGTGCTGTTACAGCCCCAGATGAATTTTGAATTCTATAGATTTCGTCGGCAATTGCATCATTTGAAGTAATCAAAGCCCCCATAACAACATCAGAATGCCCACCTAAGTATTTAGTAACAGAATGCATGATGATATCAGCTCCCAAGTCTAAAGGGTTTTGAAGATAAGGCGTTGCGAATGTATTATCGACACACAACATCGCCCCAGCCTTTTTTGAAATCGCGGCCATTGCCTCAATATCAATAATATTCATCATTGGATTTGTTGGTGTTTCCACCCAAATCAATTTTGTGTTTTCATTTACTGCTGCTTGAACATCTGAATAGTCAGTCATTCCAACGAAGTGAAATTTAATCCCGTATTTTTCAAAAATCGTCTTAAACAATCTAAATGTTCCACCGTAAAGATCGTTCGTAGAAACAACCTCATCACCTGGACTCAACATTTTAATCACACAATCAATTGCTGCTAACCCCGAACCAAAACAAGCTCCGTGCTTCCCATTTTCAAGCGCGGCAAGGTTTTTCTCCAAAGCATGACGCGTTGGGTTTTGGGTTCTTGAGTACTCATACCCTTTGTGAACCCCAACTGCTTCTTGAACGTAAGTGGATGTTTGATAAATAGGAGTCATAATCGCTCCTGTTGTTGGATCCGCCTGTACTCCTGCATGAATTGCTTTAGTTCCGAATTTCATTCTCGATTTACTAATTCTAATCGTGTAGCGTAAATTTAATGATTTCAACGGGTTATTTTACCCAGAATAGACGGATAATAATCCCGCTTCGACATAGGTCAGATTTTGATCTTTTAATCCAGCTTTTCAAATTGTCAATAACTCCAAATACTGTGGATATCTTGATGACGCAAAATACTGGATTTCGTCGTGTGTTCACTACATTTATAACCTTGTCAAATCAAGTGAAAAATAGCATTTCTGAACTCCTCAAAGAGAGTAGTCAATTTAACACGAACGATGTTCTCGTTCATGTTGATGTCGATAATCGTAAGCTATTATTTTCGCCTTCAAGCTTTACATTTGATCTGGATACTTTTCCAAAGGGAATTTTACGAGAAGCTGAAAAAACCAAAAAGGAATCTGGCGTTAATTCACTTTGTATTGCCAAAGGAACAGTTCAATTAAGAATTGGCGAAAAAGATGTGACAACATCTGTTCTTTTAACCCCCATCGAGTTCGCTAAAAACAAAATTCAAAAAACAATCACTCTTCTTCCTTTGGAAGACGCTTCCTTCATTAATCCTTTTTTGAAACATTATTTGAGCGACGCAGATTTGCTTTTTCAAATCGATGATGAACAACTCGAATTTTCAGTAGTCTGGGATTATTTAGACGACCAAGGACTGACCACAAATGATGTCTCAATAATTGGGAATTTCCATCATCATAGGTATGAAATCGTTAAAGAACTAGAAGAGCTTTTGGCCTTAAATGAACTCGGACAAAATGTAAAATCCATTCTTGGTGAGGCCTTAGAAAATAGTTCAGATGATTTAAATTTTCAAGCCGATTTATTGTTCCCAGCCGATGTTGATCACGAAGACGTTTTTAAGAAAGCTTCGACTCAAAATATGGTGATTCAAGGTCCTCCCGGAACGGGTAAATCTCAAGTGCTTTCCAACGTACTCGGAAAAGTTTTAGCAGGGAATAACACGACGGTTGTTGTCTCAGAAAAAAGAGTTGCGTTAGAAGTCCTTCAAAAAAAATTAAGTGCTTTTGGACTTGACAAACTTTGCTTTATTGCATCGTCGGATCGCTTAAGTCATTCCTTTCTTCAAGAACTCAAATCCACTTGGGATTATTTCGAATCACATTCTGCAAAGCCAATAAATAACCTACGCCTTTCAGAGCAATTTGAAGCCAATTTACAAATGACTTTGGACCTGTTGGCTCAAGATAAACTGATAGGAGGTGTTTCTTTTCATGCGTTCAAATCCATTGTCTCTGACAAAGAAATTTCGAATTATTCGTACTCCAGCCGAGTGCCATCTATTCCACATTATTTGGATCAAAAAAGCACGATTGAAGATCTGTATTCTGCGAAGCTAGATTCGGTAGTTGGGAGACTTAAAATTCGCACAATTCAAGGCGACGATTTTAGCAAATTAGACACGAAGATCTCGAGTTGGTTGGAAACATTTAACGTGCTTAAAAAAGACTTTGACTTCGATACTTGGAGTGATTTTTCTGGCTTAATGAAAGAAGCTGCGAATTGTCAAATTTACGAGAACGAACTTTATAAAAAATACGCCGATATATTTAAACCAAACTCAAAGCCTCAGCAACGCTTTTTAAGCCTTCGTAAAAAATATTTAAAGGTGCAATCCGAAGTTGAAAAATTTCAATCCAATCAATCGCATTGGAAAATTGTACCGTCAAATTCGGAAACAATATCGCTTTTGGAATCCGTGAAATCGGCCGGTTTCTTTACGAAAATTCAAACAAAGAAAAGGTGGAGGGTGATCTCCAATTTGCCGTTTTCAAATGCTGCTGAAAGCTTAGAACAACATCGTGAAGAAACATCCAAAACCGACTTATTAACTCAAATAAAGATTAAATTTTACGAAATAGGTGTCGATAGCCCTGATTCTGAAATCAGCTTGATTTACCAAACGATGTCCGTTTATTCAGAAGATCAATGGCATTCTTTGCAGGTAATTCCAAATAAAAAACGATCTCGTATCACATCACATCATAGGTCTCTAGAGAAGCTTTATTTTGAGTTGAATTCAAATTTCACTTTACACGGAGAGACATCGCTTTTCAAATTTCTGAATAATTTAAATCATTCGTTTTCGGAAATTCTTGCTCGTAAAGAAAAGATCCGATTATTGGATGAATTGGTCTTGGAAACAATACTCCGAAATGATGACTTTGATTCGTTCAAGGGACAACTATTCAATAGCCATTTGACCCGCTTTAAAGAACAATTTCCTGCATTTTCGTCATTCGATATGAATGAAATTTCGAAGAAGGTGAATGCTATCGTAAGTGCACAATTAAGTGAGGCAGAATTGTTCGCGCAAGAGATCGAAAACAAGGTCTCAAATGCCTTTGTAAAATCACACGAATTACTGAGCATTCCCGCTCGAAAATTATCCGATGAACAGAAGGAATTAAAAGCCCGATTAAGGAAGGGGAAATCAATTTTAGTTAAAGAGTTTTCCAAGTCAAGAAGTCATCCTTCTTTGAGAGAATTATTTAATTCTGAAGCGAGAGAGTGGATTCAATTATTGAAGCCAATTTGGTTAAGCAACCCATCTCAATTGTCAAAATGTTTTCCTCTTAAAGAAGGAATTTTCGACGTTGCCATTTTCGATGAGGCCAGTCAAATTCCATTGGCAAATGCACTTGGAACAATTCAAAGAAGTAACCGGATATTAGTTGCCGGCGACGAACATCAAATGGGGCCGAGTAGTTATTTCAAAACTGGAAATTCTGAAGTCGTTGATCTTTTGCATCAGGCAAATTATTATTGGTCAAAAGTAGAATTGAAACACCATTATAGAAGTGAACATCCTGAGTTGATTTCATTTTCAAACACTCATTTTTACCACGGTGATTTAAAGACCTTTCCGGCCTTCCCGACATCAAATGCAATCCAACATCATTTCATTGAAAATGGTAAATTTATAGACCGTAAAAATTCCGAAGAAGCGAAGTCGTTGGCGAAATCAATCGAGGATATTTTAAGTAAAAAAGGAACTGTCGGAATCGTTGCGTTTTCAGAAGAACAATTGAATTGTATTTGGTCTGAATTGAGCGCGTCTTCACAACAAAAATTAAGCGAACGACTAGAGAACAATCAAGGGTTTTTCAAATCGCTTGAAAATGTTCAGGGCGACGAATGCGATCATTTATTCATAAGCTTTGGATATGCAAAAAATGAAGATGGAGAATTTCATTTGCGCTTCGGGCCGATGAACACATCGAATGGAAGAAAGCGTTTAAACGTACTTCTAACAAGAGCCATTAAATCGATTGATTTCTTTTGTTCCGTCCGATCTACCGACTTCAAATTGAGCGATAACGAATCCATTAATTTACTGCGCCAATGGATTGCCTTTGCTGAAAACCATTCTTCATCTAATGAATTGGACCTTCCCTTTGGTCTCAAAGCTGAGGTGAATGGAAACACCATTACCTTCGATCAAATTCAGCGTTCATTACCAAATGCTCGCGAGGTTGCTACTCTTCAAAGCGTAATGGGAAGTCGAGGGTGGGAGGTTAAATACAATTAAAACAAAAGTCGAATGCTAAAATCGATACTTCTATCAATTACTTTATTGTTCTCGGCTCAATGCCTCAATGCTCAGCCTGATTCAACATTAAATTGGCCGGACACTAGCAATTGGGTAACCATTAAAGAACATGTAATTTTAATTGGACTTGAAATGAAGTTACCTCCTAACATGAAGTATTATGCGCATTCGGAAGGGATTACTTTGTTCATTAATGATGACGTAAGTTATAGTATTAATGAAGAGGCAGAGTACAATGACTTTGACATGGCAGAAACACGTAATTGGTTGGATTCATCCGAGTACAGAGCAGATCTTGTTTGGTTAATTGATGAAGATAATATTGCATATTATACAGGACAGGATTTATCGGCAACATCGTCTAATAAAACCACGCACAGTTGTTATGGCGAGTTAATGGTTGCGGGAAGAAGGTATACCATGTCGATAGACGGAATTACTTTTTGGGATGGAAATTCGTATCATCTTTCGCAAGAGGAATGCTTGACGTTTATTACAATATTAAAGTCAATGCGGTGGACGTTTTGATTGGCCCCTCCAAAGAGAATGATTTAATCTTACCTCGTCCAAATTAATTTATTCGCGAAGGCGTAATTAAGAGGGGCACCGTATACCAAAAGAATTACTCACTCAAAGCCAACAAAGCAAAACTCGCCAGCCAATGTCCTCCTTCATAATTTCCATCTGTTAAATCTGGAAGAGAATAATTGATATGATCATTTCCTATCTTAATTAGATGTCCATACTCCGGAAGCGTTTGCGCAATTCCGAATAAACACCAAGCTCGGCTGTAGTTCAACCCGTCCAAATGCACCAAATGGCCATCCTTTCTATCAGCAACAATTCCTGGTTCTAATTCAAAATCGGCGCTTTTTAAATCTGGCAAGAACGTATCAAGCCATTTCCCAAACTCCCCTTTAGAAAGTACACGTCGCATAATGTCGGCCTCTTCAAGGCATGGTGACAGAAAATCATATCCGCTCGGTTCCCAAGTTAAAGGGCAATTCAGATCAGACATGTAAAAATCTTTAGCTCTCACTTCTACAATAGCCTTAAGTTTCGAATCCCCTACAGTCACCGCGTAATCATAGATCATAGTCATCGCAAAAGCAGTATTTGTATGAGTTCCAACTCGGATTGGATAATGCAATTTGGGCAAGAAATCTATCACTTTACCTGCAATCAAATCAGATAAGGGTTGCAGTGTTGCTTCCAATTCTCTGGCTTCAGGATCATCCCATGTATGCAATTCTTCTGAAAGCTTGAGTAACCACGCCCAACCATACATTCGCTCAAAATTTCCCGATAATTTCGGGGAGAAATAAGCAACCTCTCCAGCAATATTCTCTTTTGTTATGTGTTGCGAAAGTCCTTCCAAAATTTGATCTCTATCTTTTAAATTGGGAAACGTCTTCGCCATTCGCACTAAAGACCAATGGCCATGAACAGCAGAGTGCCAATCAAAACAACCGTGGAAGGCTGGGTGCAATTCATCTGGTGATTTCAGGTCAAAATCTCCCCCAACAACTTGATTTAATTTATTGGGGAATTCTATATTGATACACTCCAAAGGCAATTTCACAATTCTTTCCGCTTGAGACAAATCGAGCTTTAATTGATCTTGGGCAATCACCTTAACCTTTTCTTCTTGGTTTTCCTTTGTATTGTCAGTGCTAGAGCACGAGGACAAAACAACAATCGATACTAAAATGAGGGTGTTTTTCATGTTTTAAAGATACAAAAAGTGAGAAGTGGCAGACTATTTGATTATACTTAATAAATCAAAACCAGAAGTTATGAAGACAACCTTGAAAATCTCATTATTCGCATTAACATTCGCTGGTTTATTTACAGCATGTAAAACAACTCAGGATGTAGCGACAACAGTAGAATCTCCAAAAGACGAGATCGTATCAGAAGTTCCCGCAACAAATATTGCCAATGAAACCGTTCCAGATACCGCAGCGAGAGTGTTTTTTGCCAGGATGGTTAGATCTCCTTGTTACGGAAATTGTCCAACATATGAAATGACAATCTATGAAGATGGATTTGTTGAGTACAAGGGAATCCGCGGAGTTGACCTTATTGGGAAATACACAACTCAATTGGCCGTATCTGAAGTTCAAAATTTTAGAATTCGTGCAAACCGCACAGGTTTCATGGAAATGAAAGATAAATACGACGGAATGATATCAGATATTCCATCGGCAACAACAACGATTGTACTTAATGGAGTTAAGAAATCTGTTTACCGCAGATACGATTTCCCTCCAAGCATACTTCAGTTTGAAGAATTGTTTGATGCCCTTCTAAAATCAAAAAAGTGGAAAGCGGCGAAAGATGTTCAAGAATAGAAAAAAATAGATATTATATTGTTAGAGTTTAGGGATCAAGCGCAAAAGTT
>JABSPC010000012.1 GCA_013215515.1 Crocinitomicaceae bacterium | reverse complement strand
TGCCTCTGTAATAACGAATGATGGTACCATGTGCAGTATGAATGTAATTGCAGGTGGAATTGCAGGTAATGGCGGTGGTGCATGCTTTACAAGCGATAATAACGGAGGAGCCGGTGGCGGTTTCTTAACGGATGGCGGTTCTCCAAATACAGGCGGATCTAACAATAACGGATTCGGTGGCCTTTCTTTTCTTAATGGAGGAATTGGTGGAGCACCTGGAAGAATGGATGGAGCTTGCTTCGTAGACCCATTTGGCGGCTTCGGCGGAGGTGGTTCTGGAACTTGTAATACTGTCGGAGGTGGGGGGGGCGGTGGATACTCTGGTGGTGCTGGAGGTCAACACTACGGAAACTGCGGTGGTGGATCAATTCGTGCCGGTGGTGGTGGCGGAGGTTCATACAGTATCGGAACAAATATGACTGAGTTAGCGGGAACAAATATTGGTGATGGATCAGTTATAATTACTGTTTTATGTACTCCAACGACAATGACCATTGACGTTGCAACTTTGTTAGATGTTAACGACGAATGCTTTTCTGATCCTGTTCCTCCTACAGCTACAAATGATTGTGGGGCACAGATTAATGGTGTTCCAGATGTAACGATGCCAATTATCACTCCTGGATCAACTCTGGTTACTTGGACGTATGATGATGGACAAGGTAACGTTCTAACTCAAACTCAAACTATTATTTTAACGGACGCCACAGCACCAGTTGCAGATAGCGTGAGTTTACCTGATTTATCTGATATGTGTGATGTATCATCGGTGACAGCACCAACAGCGACTGATAACTGTATGGGAACGATTACAGGAACAACTACTACTACTTTCCCTGTCTCGACACCTGGCGCATCGGTAATTATATGGTCATTTGATGATGGTTCTGGAAATATCAGTACTCAAACTCAAAACATTTTGAACGGGGCGATTGACAATGGAGCTCAATTGGTCGGATCTCAATTAAACGCTACAGCTCTTGTTGCAGCATACCAATGGCTAGAATGTGAAGCAAATTATGCAATCATCCCTGGTGAGGTGAATCAATTCTACGATGCAACTTCTACAGGTCTTTATGCTGTTGAAATCACACAAGGCGGTTGCGTGGATACATCAGATTGTATTTTAGTAAACTTTGCGGCTATTGAAGAAATAGATATTGAGAACTTAACTATATATCCAAATCCAACGCAAGGCAACTTCACGGTATCAACACTTGGAAGGATCGAGTCGATTCAAATTGTTGATGTATTAGGAAGAGCTATTTCACTCCCAATCAACTTGGCGGATAGAACAGTGAATGGAGCTGAATTGAAAAATGGAAACTACTTTGTAATTGTCACTACCGAAAAAGGAACATTTACGAGAGAGATTGTTATTATCAATTAGAAGATAAAATCCGAATCATATATCAAGGCCATTCGAAAGAGTGGCCTTTTTTGTGAACGAAATATTCAATTATCTTTAGCAAAGGAGAAAATTATAATCCAAACTATTTTTATGAAATCTATTTGTATAAAAACATTTATGGCCGCAAGTGTTCTTTTGTTATTTGTGAGTTGCAACTCGGAAAGCCAACGAGAAATTGATGTCAAAACGATGATTTATATGGCTCATTCCGTGCAGGAGTCAAATGAAGCTCAGTATTATCGAGGCTCTGGATATTTGTATTCTGTAAGAGCAGAATTCTCATATTTAAATGCAATGGGAAGAAAAGAAGACGAGTATAAAAAAAACGCAGTCAAAAGCGCACTAGATCGATTTGACAAAATTGATTTAGAAATGAAAAAAGTATGTGATTACATTACTGGATTAAAAAAATCACTTCTTTCGGATGCAAACGAATCGATTCAAACGTTTGAAATTGGCGACCCCAATGGTCTTATAGTTACCAATTTCGCATTTCAGGAATTAAAAGAGCCAACCACAACGGCATCTATAACAATTCCTGAATTGCAAAAGAAAATAATTCAATTGAAAGATGATCTCACTCAATTAACAGGAACTTATGAGTGGGGAGGGAAAGATTTTTATTGCAACTCGATAAAAACAGTAATAGGGAAAACTAGAAATGACATTAATAATGGCATTACATGGCATTTTAAGGATCAGGACGACCAAATTAATCCAGATGACGTGGAAGGTTTAATTGAAATTAACTTGAAATTAACCCAGGCCTCTATGGAATTAAAAAGCATCGATCCGCAAACTTTGATAGGTTCATTGTCTGTTTTAACCAGTGTAGAAAGTAATATTCTTGATGCACGCGCCACAGCCTTGGGCCTTTGGAAACAAAAAATCTCAACTGGTGAATTTTCTTTTAATAAATTTGAGCCAATTGTAGAAGGACCGGAAGCAATAAAGTCGGGACAAGGTATTGATCTTACACTTGCTCTCATGGTCCACGACGATAGCAATCCGCCAATTGTGACAATAGAAAATAATCCCAATGCGAAAATTAGTTATCGTGAAGGAAAAGCTACCATCTCATTGGCCAATCCAAAAGTTGGAATTTTGACACTCAGAGGAACTATTTCAATTAAAAATAAATCCGGCGTTGTAAAGGTTCGAAACTGGGAAAAGACAATTGAAGTAATTCAATAATTTCAAATTGATTGTAAGCCAAGCTAACTCAAATCGTCAAAAATTCAATTCAACTAAAACTCAAGAATGATATTAATTATCGGAAATGGAATTTCAGGAGTAACTGCAGCGAGAAACATTCGCAAGCGCAGCGCCAATCCGATAACTATTATTTCTTCTGAATCGAAGTACTTCTTTTCTAGAACCGCGCTCATGTATGTTTATATGGGACATATGAAATTCGAGCACACGCAACCTTACGAAGATCATTTCTGGAAAGACAATGACATCAATCTTATTCACGCAAGAGTTGATTCTATTGATACTGAGAGCAAATTCCTCACAATGGAGAATGGAGATCAAATCTCTTATTCGAAATTAATTTTAGCTACAGGATCAAAACCTAGAACCTTCAATTGGAAAGGACATGAAGCTAAAGGAGTCCAAGGACTTTATTCAAAACAAGATCTTGAATCGATGGAAGAAAATTCCAAAGGTATTACGTCTGCAGTTGTCGTTGGTGGAGGATTAATTGGAATTGAAATGGCAGAAATGTTCTTATCAAGAAACATTAAAGTCGATTTTCTTATTCGTGAAAAATGCTTTTGGAACATTATTTTTCCCGATGAAGATTCTCTCTTCATCATGAAACATCTGGAGAAGTACAATGGCCTCACAATGCATTATGAAGAAGAGTTGAATGAGATTCTCGCCGATAAAAACAACCGTGCATCTGGAATTATAACCAAAGAAGGAAAAAAGATCGATTGCCAATTCGTTGGGCTAACAATTGGAGTCGTTCCGAATATTGAATTTATAAAACCAAGTGGCATTGAAACGAACGCCGGAATTCTAGTGAATCGCTTTTTAGAAACATCTGCTAAAGACGTATATGCAATTGGCGACTGCGCTGAACTTAGAGACCCCATTAAAGGACGACGCCCGCTCGAACAAGTATGGTATACAGGTAAATTTATGGGAGAAACGGTTGCAAAAACCATTACGCAAACACGTACTGAATATACACCTGGACAATGGTTCAACTCGGCAAAGTTCTTTGAAATCGAATATCAAACGTATGGTTACGTGCCGAATAATAGGCAAGACCATCTTCACAATTTCATTTATCAGCATCCCAAAGATGACGTTCTATTGCACTTTGTTTTCAATAAAGAAACGCGCCGTTTTTGTGGAATAAATAACTTCGGAATTCGTTTGAGACATTTAGTTTTCAATGAATGGCTGAACACAGATGCAACCATAGAAGAAGTACTCTTGGATTTAAAATCCGCGAATTTCGATCCAGAATTTTCCAGAAAACATGAAGATGATATCATTCAGAAATTCAATGCTCAGTTTGGCACACAACTAGTTTCTAACAAGCCAAAGTGGTGGCAAAATATTTTGGCAAAATGAGCAATTCAATAGACGATAATTTATCAATAGCTGGAGATCAATCTCAGGAAATGAGCTGGAAAGCCAAGCTAAGTATTACACTTCTAGTGCTTGGCTTAACGCTATTTTCATGGGCGATATATAAAGAAGGAAAAGGAATTTCCTATTTGAAAATTATTGGATTTCTATCAACCGCGGCAGGTTCTGGACTTTTTTTTAGCAAAAAATGGTACTACTCCGTCGGAAGTATTTTATTCATTGTCGGAATTGTCGTCGTGTACTACGGTTACATCGAAAAAAAAGATTTTAGGATTGACTATGTTCTTCCAGGATTTGCAATCATGCTTGCTGGATCTTTGTTTTTTACCTTCGATCCATCCAAGCGATTCGACTTTCTGAACAACTATAGCAAAAGCTTAAATTGGTCGCAAAGAATTGGGATTTTATTGGCTCTTGGAGGCGTTGGGATTCTATTCCTCGCTTGGCTAGGTCAAGTAGACCTCAATCCATCTTGGGTGTATTTCTCATTCTCACTAGGCCTCATGGCACTTGGGATTATGCTCTACACCTATGGCACATACGCTGGGCATACGGCCGGAATTAAAAACAACCATGTCATGTTCAACTCACTTACGAGTCGCGGCGTTGTCGGATTTGCTTTTGGAATCTTACTCACCTTGTTCTACATCCAATTGTATTGGAACGGTGATTCTCTTGCCGAATTAATTTCCATTTTTGATGTCTACTCTCAATTTAGACGCGGCACACCTGCTGATCAATGGTTCCTTTATGGAACGTTGTATAGCTTTGTAATTCTGTTTTTAGGAATTAAGTTCATTATAAAATACAGGCACAGTCGCTACCATTTAATCCGTACGATTGTCGTAATACTATCTCAATTGATCCTTGCCGATTTAATTCCGAGTATCATGGACGCCATGAATGCTGTAGATGGTCAATCTGTATACGTTGGATTCAAAGCCAACCCCGTTATGACGTGGCCGTTAAATTACGGTGCATACGAAATGAATCAAATTCAAGCGCATACCTACGCAGCGAATCAACCCATGGGAATGGCGTACTTTTTCTGGGGATTGATTTTGTTCCTTGTCGTTACTCCAATCGTTACATATTATGTAGGAAAAAGATGGTATTGCTCATGGTTCTGTGGATGTGGCGGCCTTGCTGAAACGGCAGGTGATAGTTTTAGGCATCTTTCCAACAAAAGTATAAAAGCGTGGAAAATCGAGCGATGGGTTATGCACTCCGTCATGGTGTTCGTTCTTCTAATGACGATCGGTACAGTATTTACTTACCTCTCAGGTAATGAATTCGAAATCGGATTTTTCACTTTGAATAAAGTTTCGTTCTTCATTACCGTGTTGCTTTTATCGCTTGCCTGTGCAACGGTTCTCTATTTTGCCTATCGTAAGTACGAAAAGAAGCACAAGTTCTTATTGGTGGGAGCAATTGTTTTCCTTTTCATTATTGTTTTCTTGACGATAGCCTTTATTTCTGGGAAAAGCGATCTATTCCTGATTAGCAGTAAATCAATAAAGAAAGCGTACGGATTTTTCATTGGCGCAGCATTCTCTGGCGTAATTGGAGTTGGCTTCTACCCTGTTCTTGGAAATAGAGTTTGGTGTCGATTTGGTTGTCCAATGGCTGGTTATATGGGATTGTTTCAACGATTCAAATCACGGTTTAGAATAACAACGAATGGTGCTCAGTGTATCTCATGTGGAAATTGCTCAACCTATTGCGAACAGGGAATTGATGTTAGAGCTTATGCGGAAAAAGGCGAAAACATTATTCGATCGAGTTGTGTTGGATGTGGCGTTTGTTCTTCTGTTTGCCCAAGAGGTGTTCTCAAATTAGAAAATGGACCAGAAGAAGGTCGGTTTGATGGGAATCCTTTGGAAGTAACTAAAGACGGAGTAAAATTGAATATGTAATTTCGCACTTTTCATTAAACATGAGCAAACCAATTATTACTGTAATCATTCCAGCTTATAACGAAGAAAAATCTATCGGAAAGGTTGTTTCTGATATCCCTCATGATGTGGTTGAACATGTAATTGTAGTCAACAATAATTCAAATGATAGTACTGTTGAAGTTGCGAAATCCGCTGGAGCAATTGTGCTAGACGAGCCAAGAAGAGGTTACGGATGGGCATGCTTGAAGGGAATTGAAAAATCAAGAGAATTGAATACGGAAATTGTCGTCTTCATGGATGGGGATTATTCAGATTATCCAGAGGAGATAACAAAGGTTATTGCGCCAATATTGGAAGACAATCATGACATGGTTATTGGATCCCGAGTTCTTGGCAAACGAGAAAAGGGTTCGCTTACTCCGCAACAAGTATTTGGAAATTGGCTAGCAACCAAATTAATTCGTCTCTTTTACAGAGCCCGTTTCACAGATTTAGGGCCTTTCAGAGCGATAAAAAGCGAAGCATTAGAACAACTCAAAATGTCTGATAAAACCTATGGTTGGACCATTGAAATGCAAATCAAAGCTTCTAAGGAAAAAATGAAATTCTGCGAGGTTCCAGTGAACTATAGAAAACGGATAGGCGTATCAAAAGTAAGTGGTACTATAAAAGGTACTATACTTGCAGGAATAAAGATTATATTTGCCGTCTTTAAATATCGTTTTTAAGCGAGAAAATAATTTAGCGGTTTGAAGGAAATTAAATCATCATGCATGTTGAGAACCTGTTTAGTAACAATTGGTCTTCTTTTTACGACTTTAACATTTGCCCAAAAAGCAAAATTCGTATCAGGTAAAATTATCAATGACAAAACTGAGAAGCCTATAGAGGGTATTGAACTTCAGATTCAAGATAAAAAATCAAAAGTAGTTTCCGAAACGAAAACAAACGCCAAAGGAGAATTTACATTCAAGAATGTTGATTTAGGGGAATATGATTTAGTTGTTACGGATAATACATACAATAAAAAGACAATTGAATTTGAATTGGTTGAAAAAGACATCGCCGGCTATAAATTCAGCAAATTCGAAATTGGACGAAAAGTGACTTGGCTCCTTGATTGGGGAGATGCTTGGGGTATTGAACACTATTGGTCTCACACTTTGAGTAAAGTGATTATTGTAGTGTATTTCGGATGCTTGATTTTAGTTCTATTTTATAGCATTCTTCAACTCTCATTGGCTGTTGCCTATGTTCGTGATAAGCGAAAAAAGAAAAAACATCCAGAATTGTTTCCTCCAGCACCAGTATACGATCCATCAAATACTCGGAAAGTAACAGTACAACTTCCAATGTATAACGAGTTATATGTTGCCGAACGAATTATTGAAACTGCCGCTGCATTTGATTACCCAATTGACAAATTACAAATCCAAGTATTGGATGATTCCACGGATGAAACTGTTGAAGTAATTGCTAAGAAAGTAGCTGAGGTTAAAGCAAGAGGTATTAATATTCAACATATCCATAGAGTTGACAGAACCGGTTATAAAGCTGGAGCCTTGGATGATGCAATGGATCAAGTGGAGGGTGAATTCATCGCAATCTTTGACGCCGATTTCATTCCGGATGCAGATTTTCTTCAAAAAACAATGCCTTATTTTCATGATGATAACATAGGTGTTGTTCAAACAAGATGGGGACATATCAACAAAGACTATTCGATTCTCACACAATTACAAGCCTTTGGACTTAATGGTCATTTCGCAATTGAGCAAGGTGGACGTAGTTCTTCAGGACACTTCATTAATTTCAATGGAACTGGTGGTATATGGCGCAAAAAATGTATTGCAGCAGCAGGTGGATGGGAGCATGATACTTTGACTGAAGATTTGGATTTGAGTTACCGCGCTCAACTTAAAGGATGGAAATTTAAATATCTAGAGGATGTAATTGCACCAGCTGAATTACCAATTACGATGTCGGCTTTGAAAAGTCAACAACACAGATGGATGAAAGGTGGAGCGGAATGTTTTATCAAAATGCGTAAGCGTATTGCCACAACAAAAGGTGTAAAATTGGGAGATCGTATTCACGGTATGTCTCACTTATTTAACTCTTCGGTATTCATCTTTATCTTATTGATGTCCGTACTGAGTCTACCCGTACTACACATTAAAGACAGTTTCGCTGACTTGAATTTTGTTCTTCAATATGGAGCATTGTTCTTAATAAGCACGGTATTCTTGATGTTCTATTATTGGCATTCATATAGAGATAAAACAGGTAACGTTGTTTTCTCTCTTATCAAATTTACTGCTCGTTTCTTTCAATTCTTAATGGTTTCAATGGGACTTGCTTTAAACAACAGCGTAGCAGTAATGGAAGGATACCTTGGAATTAAAAGTTCTTTTGTAAGAACACCGAAGTTCAACGTAAATGTGAAAAGTGAATTCACTGGAAACAAATACGACAAAAAGAGTATCTCTATCCTTAATATTGGAGAAGGGTTGTTAATGCTTCTTTTTGCGTACACAACTGTTAATCGTGCAATCTATGGTGATTTAGGAATGATTCCTTTCCACTTAATGCTTACGATTGGTTATGGATTAGTATTCTTCTCTTCACTATCTGAACTAAGAACTAAAAAAGCTTAGAATTATGTTATCCAATATTTCTTGGGTAACACGCATTGCTTCTTTAGTCTTTCTTGTATCAATTTTCTCTATCAATTGGGAATCGGATCGAACTGAGCTTACAACTTTGTTCACAGCGTATTCTCTTGCCTTCTTCGCGTACGTCGTTTTAATACAACAACGGGATTTAAAATTCAAGCAATTCGCCGTTTTAGCCATTTCAGCGCATGTAATTTCAATGCTATTTGAGCCCAATTTATCGAATGATTATTATCGATTTCTTTGGGACGGCGAGATGGCTTGGAATTCAATCAACCCTTTTGACTACAAGCCAACGGAAGTCATTAATCAGCCTTTCTTAAAGCACAACGAGTACATTCATGAGATATATCGCGGAATGAGTGATTTGTCACAACGAAATTACAGTTGCTATCCAACAATCAGCCAATCTTATTTTATCGGAGCTACAGCCTTCTCCTCTTCTATTGCAATTAATACATTCCTTCTAAAACTACTTATCGTTGCAACAGAGTTTATCGGAGCAATTTACTTGTTAAAGATCTTGCGCCTTCTTAACTTTTCAGACCATCGACTTTGGATCTTATTTCTAAATCCTCTTTGGATCATTGAATGCACTGGCAACGTCCATTTTGAAGGGGTCATGATTTCATTTTTGTTCATTGCATTGTATTTCCTACTTCAGAAAAAAGCAGCTCTAGGTGGAACTTGGCTTGGAATAGCTGTTCAAATTAAACTTGTCCTACTTATCTTTCTTCCCTTCTTTTTAAAATACTTGGGATGGATGAAAACGATAATCCTATCGACGATTACGATTGGCTTGGCAAGCACGATTGGTCTTATTCATTTGGACGCAGGCAACATTGCTAATTTTATCGAAAGTCTAACCTTGTACTTCAAAGTATTTGAATTCAATTCCTTCATCTTCTATAATTACGTTGAATACGGAAAGTCGATTCACGGCTTTAACTCAATTAGGTACTATGGACCTCGATTGTCGCAACTGTCTTTATTCTTGATTTTGATTCAAGCATTCTGGGGAAGCACGATCACTTGGCAAAAACTAATGAGCCGATTAACGGTAGCCTTTTTTATCTATCTGCTCTTCGTAACAACAGTTCACCCGTGGTATATCCTTCCAATTCTGGCCATCTCACTTTTCACGAATTACAGCTTTCCAATTATTTGGAGTCTTTTGATTTTTCTTACCTATCTGTTATACACGCTAGATTCCAGTGCAGCTTACGAAGCTCGAATGGTAATTACAATCGAATATGTAATTGTAATTGCGGTATTCCTTTACGAAATAATTAGAAAGCGACCTTTGATTTCGTTTTTAGCTCTTAGGAACAAATGATTTAGGAATTTATTCCAAATTGGATTTTTTCTGTTTCTTCTCTGGAACGGGATCATGCCCCTCGCCTCCCCAAGGGTGGCAAGAACCAATTCGCTTTACTCCCAAATAGACACCTTTTATTGGACCCCAAACTTTAATTGCTTCGATGGTATAGGAAGAACAAGTTGGAGTATATCTACACGCTTGTGGAAATATCGGACTGATGATCCATTGGTAAATTTTCACCAAAAAGATGAAAGGCCAACCCAAAACTGTTCGAATAACACTCATTATATGTTAAAATTAGGGGATTTTAACGAGTAACTGTTCATTCTTCCTCCAAAACTGTAACTTCTCGACAATCTTTAGCGTTATCTTTATATAAACTAATAACCCCAAACATTTATGCATTATCTCCTTTTTGCAATACCTTTTATTTCTTTCAACACATTTTCTCAAGATTTCAAATGGGAAGATGAAAAAATTGAAGTCAAAACAGGAGAAGATCAAAACGTAATTTTAAGTGCTGACGCAATCATTTCTGAAGGATGGAATAGTTTAGCTCAACCTAATTTTTGGAGAAGTATTATGACACTTGCACCTGATTCGTGTATCGTAAACATCGCCAAGACCAGAGTTGTAATTGAGGTAACGAGTAATACTCAATGGAACAAACAAACAAACGATCAAAAAGATGCATATCGCGATAGTGTTCAATTGGCTTATGGATTGACAAGTGAAGATCGCATATTCGTAACAACAGGAAAGAAAGACTTCTACAAGTTTGATGTGGTCTACCCTAGCCTAGCAAATGGTGTGGCAGCGTTTGAGAGCAATGATGTAGATCCTTGGTATGCTCAGTCTATTTTGCTAATAGAAAGCCCCGGACAGTTAAAGAAATCAAGAGCAGGAGCTTACGGTCCTTTTCAATTGATGCCTGCCGTAGCGAGAGCACAAGGGCTGACAGTATCTCGGTACAAGGATGAGCGTTCTGATTTTGAAAGAAGTGCTTTCGGATCGTCTAACTTAATAAAGAAGATTTGCATTCCTGAAGCAAAACGCATCTTAAATGCCCATAATCTAAAATATTCAGAAAGTGATATTTGGTTTCGATTATTCGTACTCCATGTGTATCATGCGGGAGCTGGAAATGTTTCAGCAGTCGTCAATAAAATTGCACCAAAAGAAGGAGGTCAATCCTTAATTCAATCGATGTGGAACACAACCGCAGCTAGTTTTGGAAACAACTCACAAAACTATTCTCAATTGGCTTTGGCTTCTCAACTTATCTTGCACGATATGGTTCATGAGGAAAGCAACAGTATTTTGTATTGTGCTTCGGCGATGAAGTAATTCTAATAGTGACATTTAGCACATTCTTGTTCTGGTAATTCACCTATCGGCCTTTCCAGACTCTTCAAGTGTGAACAATGTTCGGCACCTATAGATCCTTTTACCTTCCGAACATTTGTTTCATCATTGACACCATTAAGTCCTTCAAGCGGTTAGTAAATATTTAATGCTGCATCTTCCTCCATAGTAGAGTGACAATTAATACACACATTGACTTTGGGTAAATCCATTTCCTTTGAATTGTCTATTGAATTATGGCAATATCTACAATCAATATCAGAATGCATGGTCTGAGGAAATTGAATAGGTTGCCTCGGCATATATTCCTCAAACCGTCATCACTGGATTCATTTGCTCCATCTAGTTCCGTTCCAGAATCACTACAACTCAAGGCTATAAAGATTAAAAATATTGAAAGGTATCTCATAAGGTATCACGAGTAATAATCTATTGCAAATAACCTGATGCTATTCAGGAATAAATTTCATAGAAATCGAATTCACACAATGTCTTGTATTCTTCTCGGTAAATCGTTCGCCTTCGAAAACATGTCCTAAGTGACCATCACAATTACTACAAACAATTTCTATACGATTGTCGTCTGAATGATGTATTCGTTTAACAGCGCCTTCGATTTCGTCATCAAAGGACGGCCATCCACAACGTGAACTAAATTTATCTTGGGAATTGTATAATTCTGATTCGCATTGCCTGCAGACATAAATCCCAAGAAGTTTGGTATCGGTAAACTCACCAATAAATGCTCTTTCGGTTCCTTTGTGCAAAATAACACGCTGTTCATCGGCGTTAAGATCGTTCCACTCTTCTTTTTGCTTCTTCATACTAGAAAGGCATTCCTCCTCCAATAATCATCGGGAGCATCTTCATTGTTTCTTCCATTGCGATCTTCAATATGTTTTTGTTATCGTTCTTTGCCTTAATAAAGAGTTTACTTCCGTCGTTATCCATTTCTAAAGTAGCATAATCGAGTAAATCTAGGAATGAAGATTCTTCCCGTCCCAAATCGTTTCTAGGAATGGTATTAAAATCAACAAACACGAAGAGCCCGGTCTTCCCAAATTTTTCACTTCCATTTGGCATTTTCAATTTCGAATTGCTTTTTAACATTGAAATAGAAGTACCACTTATAGGTGCCAAAGCTTCCAATCCTCCATCAACATAATTCACTTGGGTTCCTTCATCCAACTTAATTTCATTTCTCATTAAAGAAAATACTTTCTGTCCCGCTTCAGACGCGCTTATAAATGTTCTGGAACCAATTTGATATTCTCCATTCATTTCCTTTCCTATAGCCAAAACACCAGCTTCTCCATTTACAATAGAAGACATTATATTTCCAGTTCCGATGTATTTAAACAGCCCACCCATACCGTCCATCCTTTCGTTCATTTTATCCATCAAGTCCGGAGCATAAGTTGTATAAAACTTCTCCATTTTTTTCACGTCAAGGTTAATTGATGCTCCACCTATAATTTGGCCATCCCCTCTGGCCAGTTTACTCTCCATATCTGGCGATTTGTTAAAATTGAAGAACATTAGATCTTTTAAATCTTGTGAAAAGTAGTGCTTAGACTCAAGGGACAATCCTCCTTTCTCAAAATTCAATATTGATTGAACAAAAGAGCCTTTAGCCATTGCTTGAACTTTCATTTTTTCAGAAGAACTTAATTTAGCAAGGTCCATATTAGAAGTTCCATACAAGGCTTCAATATTTAGATTCATTACGAGGTCGCCCTTCGCTTTTATCATCTCGTCTATCTTCCCTCCAGAAACTTTACCTTGAGATTTTCCAAACACTTCATTGACAACCTTTTCAGTATTATAGCTACCTTGTTGGACAATAGCTATCGCGAGATTACCTCTAAAAGCGATGATGAATTCATCATCTTCAGCATATCTAATTCCATTTGATTCCTCAACCAGAAAGCTCAATCGACGTCTTAAATCCTTTTCTAGTGCATCAGCACTTTTAATTTTAACAAATAGCATAATTCTTTTGGGTCCATCTTCCTCGTCTATAGGCCCCTCTACAGTATAGAGCACTGGAGCGTCAATACTCAACACTCTATTAAGTTTATTAATTTCCTCAGAGATCAAACCTTCTATTAGTATTTCACTCTTGTAATCCGTTTTATCGATTATCCCCTTAACAGTAACACTTCCAAAAGCAAAAACAGCATCACTGCTATTCATGACAGCTGAGACATAATCTTCGATATTTCGTTTTGGTACTTCTTTTTCGGTTGGTTCGCTAGAACATGAAGCGATTATTAGTGCAAGGATTGCCAAAAGGCCGATTCTCTTTAACATAGAATATTCTTTGGTTTGAATTATAAATTTAATCATATTCAAGCAGATTTTATGCCAATAATTGTTGAATTGAAAGATTAACTTTGTCACATGCATTTAGTCGAACCATATTATCATTGGAGGAATCTTTACATTGCGTCAGATGATGATGCTTCGCCTTTCTCTAACCGTGATTATAGTGAGTTCGAATTCGACAATCATATCTATAATTATTACATCCACCCGCAATGGGACCATATTGGATCACCAACGCTGTACATTAAAATTTTGTACGCCGACTACGATATGGGATACTGCGTCATTGAAATGATAGGTGAGTGGAATGATGCGATCGAAAATGATGTGATGACTTTAAAACGTGATATCATTGACGAGCTCATTCCGACAGGGCTTAATAAGTTCATTCTAATTGGCGAAAACGTATTAAATTTTCATGGTTCAGATGACTGTTATTACGAAGAATGGATTGATGATGTGGGAGATGGCTGGGTAGCTATGCTAAACTTTCACGAACATGTGGAACAGGAAATGCAAGGAGTTGGAATCGATCAATTTTGTATCATGGGTGGTGAACTGGATGAAATAGAATGGCGAACCTATTTGCCAAACAATCTATTTTCCAAAGTTGAAATGATCGTTAAAAATCGTTGGGAATAAAAAATCCCAGTTCCAATAAAGAAACCGGGATTGTAAAATATATTTGGCTAAGGTCACCATTCGGTTGCCTATTGATTCTAACAGGTCACTATTCAGTTCCCCAAAAAAGCAATTGCTTTTTTTATTGTTGAACCATAACGTTTGAAGACATAGCTCTATTTCCAACGAAGAAATTCACAACGTAAATTCCGTTTTCAATTTCACTAGGCAAAGAAATCGTTTGCTTATTATTACCGATCAATGATTTAGCAAGATCTGAAGAATAAACCGATTTTCCGTTTAGGTCGATCAAGTTGAAATACATTTGATCAGCGACCATAGACATAAAATTAATAACTACACTATTTCCTTCAACATTGTATCCAGCAGTGAAAGTAGAAACGTCATTCTTAACTTCTTCAATTCCAGCCGAAGAGTTAATTATATGCTGAGAAAGATAAATCTCATCACCCGTCTTTAAATCATTGTCATTTGCAACATTACTTGCAATGTAGAACGTTACTGGTCCAACATCACTCGCAGGAGCATCCCACGTCCAAGACCATAAAGTAAAAGCATTTGTATTACTTGAGTTTTTGTGTGAAACGTAATCTTTAGTTCCAGCTCCATTTTGGAAATCTTGAGTACCTCCAATTATCATTCCTGTCAATGATCCAGCCATTGAATTTCCTCCATTTTCTAAAGTCGTTGAAGAGAATCCTTTCTTATCTGGATTAGACCCCAATTGCAATGTAGCAGTATATGAAGCTCCAGGGATATACGCTCCAACAGGATTAAAGCCAGCATCTACCAATGCGAATTGGTTTTCAGAGGATCCATCCAACACAGATCCTGTGTGGCAAAAAGTACAATCGCTTTCGCCAGGTGCACCAGTTAAAGAAGCTTGACCACCATTATTTTGAAGATGGGCAGATTGTTTAAATGATTCCATTTTCCCTGAAGATTCGGCTGTTTGAAAAGCAAATATTCCAGCAGCTAGAATTGCAACTGCAGGTAAAGTGTAAAGTTTTTTCATAATTGTTGAGTATAAGTATTCTGAGTTAAAATTAATCTTTTTTTAGTTATCAAGACTCCCTTGTTGTATCCAACATTGGAATTTTTGAATGTTCTCGTCTGACCATTTTGTACCGTTAAAAGGCATAGGTGTACCTCCCACATGTCGAATAACGAGTAAAAGTGAGTCAGCGTTGGCTACAATGTTATCATATCCAATCAAATTAAATCCTGACGTTGCGCTAACATCATGACAGCCACTAGTGGAGCAGGTAGTAACAAACAGTGGTTCAAGATCTTGAGCGAAAGAAATTGGTTCAGGGCATTCTTCGGGAATCGGAATAATCTTATCTTGTTTGCACGAAACAAAAAGGCCAATTACACCTAAAATGAACGTGATTCTAAATACTCTCATAATTTGAAATTTCTTGTAATGCTAAAGCCAAGTCTAAACTGTTTATCTAGCCAATTTGAAAATGTATATGGGATAAATTGAGTTTCGCCAAAACCTCTTGAATTCGTTAAAACCAACTTAAAGTTATGACCACTGGTAATCCATTCTAAACCGCCAGAAAGGCTGTTATAATTATCAGGTCTAACTGCAGTAGTTGAAGAGGTAAAAACATGATAATACTCTCCAATTACGCCAAACCCTTTAGTAATCTTTACACTAAAAGCTCCACCCAAAGCAAACAATCCGTTGACATCATTTGAATTGACCAAATTACGATGAACATAGGTTGGCATTAATGCTACAGAGATTCTTTCGCTAAACTTTCTTGCAATGTTAATTTGAGTTGAATACGCAATTCTATGAGCAAATTCAGGGTAATGTTGAATAACAGATATTTCCGAAACTGCCGGTTGATAAGTCAATGAAGACGACGCGAAAAGGGACAAACTCACTGGCATCTTTTTACTTTTATTCTGAGTTAATAGACGGTATTTAACAAATCCATCAACCAAAGATTTATAAGGTGCTGATGTTCCCTTCGAGCGACCAATTCCTACCATCAAATTATCCAAGATTCCGTACTCAAATCCAAATCGGATATCCGCTGCTTGATCAAACCCGTAAAAATTGTGAATACCACCGTTAACTCCTATCAGATCACCAAAGCGATGTTCTATTCTAAATTGTAAGGTATTCTTCTTTAGTGTCTCAACAGAATGTCCATTTAAAATTCGAGTCCCACTGAACGTTTCCTTAACGTCCTGTGCAAACAGGGAAGTTGATAACATCAGAGTTATTGATAAAATGTAAAGTCTTTTCATTATTTCCCAGCTAATTGTTTAATGTATGCAACAAGGTCATTTAATTGTTCATCGCTCATTTTCTCTTTTGTATAAAGAGGCATATATTGTTTTCTACCTGTCTTGGAATATGTTCCATGTCTGATAATTTGGTACAAGGATTTATCCGAGTATCCTTTAATTTTTCGCCAAAACAATCCAGCACTTAATGATCCTTTATCTAAGCTCAGATTAGTAACACGAGCACCTGCATGACAATGGAGACAGCTTTTTTCATATATCTTCAGTCCAATTTCAGGATTTCCACCTTCACCATACTTTCTTTTATCCGTAAGTATCGTTGGAAGAAATGTAGCCCCGTACCCTTGCAAGTAGGATTTTTTAATTTTAACAATTAGAGCTTCTTTCTCTCCATCTTTCAACTTGGAATATTTCTGAACATTCTTCATGTCATTTTCAGAAAGAGACAAATCTTTAATTTTTAATTCGTTCTTTTTGTAATAATGCATAATAGACTCTAACTCCCAGTCTTTTAAATACCTCCCGGAAGAACAATATTTAGAACACAATTGAATAGCATTTTGAAGAGTGTCACGTGAGTTTACAACAAGTGAACCGTATTTTTTTTCATAATCATTATTGTAAAACGAAGTTCGATTGTACATCCCCCAAAAAGTTGATCCAGGCAAAAAACTTATTCCGTTATCATCTGCATATTTCAATCTCGCTTCTGACGATTCATCGGTAATAGTTTTAAATTCTCTGCCTAAATTATGGCAATCTGTACAAACAAAATATTTAGAAATCCTTTTCGATTTTTTGCCATTCACGATTGTTCGACCATTCAGAATTAGATCTTCTCCAATTTTAGCTTTATCAGCATCAAAACTTGTCATGGAATGAACCATATCATCATCGCCTAGAAATATCAAGACATCTGAAACGTTGGCTTTATTAACATCCATAGTCCGGTATACTCCATTCTTATTTTCGAATTTAAATCCTAAAAATGCAATGGCTATAATAGCTGTAACAAAGATTAAGTTGAATGTCTTTTTTAGTTGCAATTTCATTTCATCTGCAAATTATGGAATTTATTCGTCATCTCGCAAAACAATGTTATTAATCACGAACATTTTGTGACTATTCACTTTTTCTAAATCATGGACTCATTGACAACGATATGTCAAGGCAAAAAAAAGCCCTCTCGGTTGAATCGAGAAGGGCTTTACTAATGTGTAATTGCCTATTTAATAACCACAATATTTTGTCTATAAACTGCCTCCGTCGTAATTACGTTAACCGTATACTTACCAGTTGCTAACATAGATCCATCAATATTTCCAGTTGTCAAATCAAAAGGCAAATCGATAATTCTTCCTAATGCGTCTGTAACTACAATGTTATCAATATCGCCATCAAAGTCGATGCTAAACGATCCACTTGTAGGATTAGGATAAACCTTAATCGCATTGTTGTTCAACTCGTCAATTGCTGTAAAGTCAACTAATGTACAAACCGAAGTGTCAACGCAATTGCCATTTGTAATAATAACGGCATAATTTCCAGTAACCATTGCTGTATATGTTTGACCTGTTTCACCGATAATCGGTTGACCCGATGCACAATCCATCCATTGGTAAGAAACACCAGTTGCATTTGCACTTATTGTAGCTACAGCTAAGGTTACAGAAACATCCATTGTCGTAACATAAACATCTTGCGTTTGAGAGATGGTATTTCCATTTCCGTCGTCGTATGACCACGTTACCGTTGTAGGTCCGGGTGCTGTAATAGGGAAGCTAACATCTGGCGTTCCATTCAAAGATCCTGCACAGAAATCTGTTGCTGTTGCTGTTGGAGGAGTTGCAGAACCACATCCAATATAATCTGGCAATGTTGGAATATCCAACGATGGAGGTGCAATGTCGTTTAAAGTAATGTTTTGAGTTTGAGTCTCTAAGTTTCCATTTCCGTCATCATACGTCCAAGTTATGACAGTCAATCCTTGAGCAAAAAGAGGGAAAGTAACATTTGCCACGCCGGCTATAGTTCCAGCGCATAAGTCTGTTGCAGTTGGCGTTGGTGGTGTAAAGTCACATTGGCCTCCCATATCTGGTAGGTTGGCATTATTAACAACCGGAGGAGTAACATCGAACCCTGTAATAATTACATTTTGAGTTTGCATTACTATGTTTGTACCATCATTATATGTCCAAGTAACTACAGTTGTTCCAACCATCGTAATAGGGAAAGTAACATCAGGTGTACCTACAATTCCACCGCTACAACTATTAGTTGCCGTAGGAGCCGTTGGTGTTGCTGTACAATCTTCTGAGAAATCTGGTAACGAAACTACATCCGCAGCTAATGTTCCAATTCCAGGAGCACAAACATTTGTAATAATGATCATTCCATCTCCAAGTTGTACCCCAGCTAAGTTTACAGGGCTAGTTCCACTGTTAAAAGAACCACCTCCTCCTCCAGCAGGAGCATTGATTTGGCCATTTTCGCCGCCACCGCCGCCGCCGCTATAACCTCCGCCGCCTCCAGCGCG
>JABSPC010000119.1 GCA_013215515.1 Crocinitomicaceae bacterium | reverse complement strand
TAGCTTCAATTTGAAACCAATGTCCCATATTGAGAATATTAGAAAAAAGAAGACTGAAGCTCGATTGTCAAAATCGAAAAGCCGAAGGAACAATCCCCTGCGCTACTGTCCATGTTGTACTATCAGTTATTCAAATGATTAACAAGTCCGGAAGAATTTATGGGTATGTAGTTAGATTGGATTATGCAGAGGAATCCGAAATGCAGAAAGAAAGAAATAAAGACCAAGCTCAATCACTACAGTCTTCAAGGCTTGCATCACTTGGGAAAATGGCAAGTGGAATTGCACATGAAATAAACAATCCATTGGCTATAATTGCCGCTAAAGCAAGTCTTCTTCAAATGAAAATTGAGAGAGATGATGTTGATGCGGCATACTTCAAAACGAGCCTTGAATTAATAAACAAAACAACAAAAAGGATTTCCACGATTGTCTCAAACCTGAAAGCTCTTTCTACCGATTCAGTTAATGACAATAAAGAATGGCATTCGCTAAGTAAGATTATCAATAACACAATGAGCCTCTGCGAGGATAAGTTCAAAAGAAATAACATTGATGTTCAAATAGCTGTGTCGGATGAAATTAGCATCTATTGTCAAAATGTTATGATTTCTCAAGTACTAATAAATTTATTGAACAATTCCTTCGATGCGATTCAAACTTTTGACAATAAATGGATAAAAATAGAATCAGAATCTACTGGCATGGTGAATCGATTGATTTTTACTGATTGCGGGAATGGAATTAGTAATGAAGTCTGTAAAAAGATTTTCACTCCTTTCTTTACTACAAAATCAATAGACAATGGAACTGGATTGGGTTTAGCTTTAGCCAAGGAAACAATGCATTTCCATAATGGCACGATTTCGGTTAATCATAATTTTGAAAATACACAGTTCATTCTTGAATTTCCAAGAACACTACTGTCTGCTGTCTAAACTAATTATGAAGAACATTTTAATTGTAGATGACGAAATTGAAATTGTCAAAATTTGGCAAGAACTTTTTCAAATACTTGAACTTAAGACCTATACTGCACCTACAAAAACTGCAGGAATTGAGGTATTAAAAGAAGTAGCTATAGATCTTATCATTACTGACTTGAAAGGGTCTAGGACTGATCGCACGACTCTTTTGGACTACGTCCAGGAAATGAAATCACCTCCTAAAATTATTATTTCAAGCGGTTTCTTTAAGTCCAAATCTTTAGGCAATAAATACACAATTGAAAAATTTATTCCTAAGCCATTCGATGTGAGAAAAGAACTAATTTATTTAAATGATTTATTGTCAGAATAATTTATGATTTAGGTGCGAATCTTAGCTTCAATTTGAAACCAATGTCCCATATTGAGAATATTAGAAAAAAGAAGACTGAAGCTCGATTGTCAAAATCGAAAAGCCGAAGGAACAATCCCCTGCGCTAACGCTTGTCCTTTCTGCTTCAAATGTTTCACGTTTTCTGGTCTTCGGAATTGTCATTCTTCTTGTTCATTGGCGTTTGCGAACAACTGCAAAAGACCACGAAGCAGCAACGAAGGTAATTGCACATATAATTAGGCGTTATATAGCATTAGATACGGCATGCTGAGCCTGTCGAAGTATGCCAACTATAATGTATATTAGTAGCGCAAGAAACTTCTATGGACAAGCGTACATTTCTAAAACAATTCTCTCTGGCGGCTTTTGCAATGGACCCTTTAATGAAAACATTGGCAGCTTCTTTTGAAGAAGTTGAACATATTCCAGCCACAGCCCTTGCTCAAGATGGTGATTTTTGGTTAGGGATTCGTTCGCATTATAACTTAAAAGACGATTATATTAATCTTGAAAACGGTTATTTCTGTATGATGCCAGATGAAACCTTAGGTCGTTATTTAGCTCATGTTCGTAATGTAAACTTGGAAGCTTCTTATTATATGCGAACAGTTCAGGAAGAGAACAACTACATCATGCGAAAAAAACTTGCTGAATTGGCGGGTTGCTCTGTTGATGAGTTAATCATTACAAGAAACACAACGGAATCATTAGATCTTGTGATTGGTGGAATCCATTGGAAAAAGGGCGACGAGGTCATTATGGCGGATCAAGATTATGGTGCTATGCTAAACATGTTCCGTTTGATGGGAGAACGATACGGTGTTGTGAGTAAGAGTATCAGTTTACCCAATCATCCAATAAATGACGCGGAAATTATAAAACTCTACTCCGATCAAATTACCGATAAAACAAGGCTAATCATGTTGTGCCATGTGGTCAATATTAACGGACAAGTACTTCCCGTGAAAAAGATCTGTGAAATGGCACATAGCAAAGGGGTTGAAGTAATGGTTGATGGAGCACATGCCTTTGCCCATTTAAACGTGAAACCTGCTGAACTTGATTGCGATTATTATGGTACGAGCTTGCACAAATGGCTAAGTACTCCAATGGGAGCTGGAATGCTCTATGTGAAAAAGAACAAAATCAAAAATTTATGGCCATTGATGGCTGAAAATGTGAAAGACGAGAATGATATTCTGCGCTTGAATCACACAGGAACTAAACCTGTACACATCGATCTTGGAATTGCGGATGCGATAGAATATCATAATATAATTGGAGCTGAACGAAAGGAAGCACGTTTAAAATATTTGAAGAACTATTGGTCCTCTCAATTTGTAAACGATCCGAAGGTTATAATTAATACGCCGCATGAATTAGAACGATCTTGTGCTATTGCTAACGTTCGTGTGGAAGGCATGACAGCAAAAGCTATGGCGAAAACGCTACTGGAAGAATACAATATTTGGACCGTAGCCATTAATAGACCTAATGTTCATGGCTGCAGAATTACCCCAAATGTATATACAACTATTGAAGAATTGGATCAATTTGTTGCCGCGTTAAAGGATATGGCATCCAAAGTGTAATTTCGAAATATTCGATCATTATCATAGGAATGGACAGGCATCTAGTCCTTAATAATTTCCTCAGTTGTCAGTTATATATTATATAATTCTTAATCAATATCGTTTCAACACTTCCGGAATTATAAAGCCCGTCATTTTTTTTAGGTGCGCAATCTAACGATTCTGTATATTCTCCAAATGCAGTATTCTAGGTTGGTGATTTCGAGCAAGGAATCTATTCAGCTTTTGAAGACAAGTAGTAACGCCGATAGATATTATTTCGACTCTTAAGAACAAAACCGAGATGGCTAAAAAGCATGGGCTTCCACGCTTCTACGTTCCATTACATTTATTTATTTATTTATTCTCAGGCAATTAGCTCTAAAAATAAAAAGTATATTACCTCCAATGATTTTTAGATTATTAATTTACCAGAACCAAAGGCTTGGAACATGATAAATACCTTAAAATTAAATCAATTTCTTTTCATTTTTGCAATTGGAATTCATGGAGGCATCTATTCTCAATCGACGATTCCCGTAGATTCAATTTTCACCGTACTTTCGAAGACTACAGCTCTGGATCAAGAAATTGATATGCGAATTCAATTAAGTACGTATTATCAGAAAAATCAAATGTATGACCTCAGTTTCGACCAGTTATTAATTGCTAAAGGACAAGCGAAAAAGCGAAAATCCAAGAAGAAACTAGCCGAAGTGTACATGGCTATTGGGATAGTCAATTCAAAGGCGAATAACTCGGAGACTGCACTAGAAAATTTCAATTTGGCTCTACAAATCGTGAATGGTTTAAACCCAGAACAAAGAATGCTTGTTTACAACAAAATAGCAACTAATTATTTGGGGGTCAATGAAAATAAAAAAGCCATTCAATCCTTCTTAAAAGCTGAAGCACTTTTGGGGGGGCTAAAAAAAACAACGGGAAAAGAACACCCTGGAATATATAATAATATCGGCATTGCATACATGAATATGAAGGAGTATAAACTGTCCAGAGACTATATCAACAAATCCTTAAAAATTAGAATAAAGAACAAAAATAACTTCGCAATAGGCCAAAGCTATAATAATATTGGTTCTCTTTTTTATGAAATAAACAACTACGATTCTTCATTAATTTATTTCCAAAAAGGATTGGATTATCGCCTTTTATTCGAGGATGTTCCAGAATCCGCAATTTATGAAAGTAAAATTAACATCGGCAAAGCCCTTATTGGAAAAAAGGAATACAATCAAGGGGAAGAAATTCTACTGGAAATCTTGAAAAATGTAACAAAAACAAGGGATAGTGATCTGCGCTTAAGGATATATGAGCAATTGAAAAAGCTGTACCATGAAACACAACACTATAAATTAGCCTATTCTTATTCAAACAGCTTCTTTAATTTGAAAGACAGCATTTATGGCATGGCAGAAAGAGAAATGGTGATTCGAGTTACTCATGCTAACATCTATGCTGAAAAATCATTACAAGACAGCTTAGTAAATGTTGATAAAGAGCGAATAACCCAATTAAACCAAAACAAAGAAGATCAATTAACAAATTCCATTTTTTTGGGGCTTTCTGGTGGACTCGCTTTTCTCTTTATATTATTCATTGTTAGTTATAGGAGTTATTCCAATAAAAAAAAAACATCTAAAGTTATCCTTCTCCAAAAGCAAGACGTTGAACGCCAGCGAGATATTGCCAATTCACAGAAAAAGAAACTTGAAGAGGTACACAAGGAAATTACGGACAGCATCGATTACGCTAAGCACTTGCAAATGGCTATCCTTCCTTCTGACCAACATCTTAAAAGGTTATTCCCGGAGCATTTACTTCTATACAAACCAAAATCTGTTGTTGCTGGTGATTTTTACTGGATATATGAAAAAGGAACGAAGCGTTATTTTGCAGCAGCAGATTGTACAGGTCATGGAGTGCCTGGAGCATTTGTAAGTATAATTTGTGCAGGTGCTTTAGAACGCGCTGTTGGTGAATTCGCCTTAACAACAACAGGAGAAATATTGGATAAAGTTACCCATCTCGTAACCCATGATTTTAAGAAAAGCGGCAAAAATGTTAATGATGGAATGGATATAGCGCTTTGCTGTATTGACACGTCAGACAACACTTTAACGTTTTCTGGCGCCAACAATCCTTTGTATATAATACAAAAGAAGGATCTCAACGTTACCTCCACTACTTCGAACTTAGTTTTTGAAAATAGGCAGCTCTTAGAAATTAAAGGCATGAAACAACCTATTGGATATCGAGAGAATAGAAAACCATTCTTAACCCATAAAATTCAACTTATTAAAGGAGACATCATCCATTCATTTACAGATGGTTTTGCAGATCAATTTGGCGGCGAAAAGGGAAAGAAATACAAATACAAACCTTTCAGAGAGTTCTTGTTATCTATTTCAAAACATCCGTTAGAAGAACAAAAACGATTGTTAGAAATCGAGTTTATTAGCTGGAAAGGGGATTTGGACCAAGTTGACGACGTTTGTGTTTTTAGCATTCAAATAAAAAATTAGAATATACACCACTTGTCCCACATTCAAACTAGGTCAAATAACCGGTAGTCTCTCGAGTTCCTCCCAAGTGACTAGCTTTGAAGGTAATTACCCTATAATGTAACATTATAGGGTAATTTGTTACTTGTGCCGTAGATCAATCTATAGTCGAATTATTCGACTATTTCCTAATTCCGATTGTATATAGTAAATACCTTTTGAGTATTTGCTGAGATCAATATTACCTTCACCATCTCTCGTCAGTACTGACATTAAAACTCTTCCCTGTGAATCAATTACTGCAAACTTTAGCTGCTGTTCTCTATTTTCGAGTGTTAAAGAATAAACGGATTATCCGTTTACTTCCCTAGAACGTAAAACGATTACGATGTAGGGTGATACTTTGGTATAAAACCAAGGTATTATGAACAGAAAATCAACAATCACAGATTTTATAAAACTGTTTGGAACAGAAGAATTATGTCGAAAACATCTATGTGAGTTAAAATGGAAGGATAGTTATAGTTGTCTAAGATGTGGTCATGATATAGCAGTAAAAAGACGTACTTAGTATTACCGAAAGTGCCAAAAATGTCAACACGATGAATCTTATACGAGTGGTACATTTTTGCATAAATTAAAATTTCCCTTAGCGTCTGCATTTTTGATGATTCATATGCTTTCTAGTCATCGAAAAGGCATTTCTACATGTGAATTAGCACGTCAATTTGGAGTCAAACAATCGACAGCTTGGTTTTTTAAACGAAAGGTTCAACAGGCAATGAATTCAACAAGCGAACACCTTCTTTCTGGAATCGTTGAAGTTGATGAAACTGTTGTTGGCGGTAAGGAAAAAGGAGGGGCAAGGCAGAAGTCATGGCAAGAAAAAAATTGTTCAAATAGGAATAGAAACGGATGCAAATAATAAGGGGAAATCAATCATAAAAAGAGCTTATGGAAAGATTATTGACGGGTATGATAATCATTCGCTTAAGGTTGGATTAAATGCAATGGTTGACAAAAAAACAACAGTGATTACCGATAAATGGAGTGCCTACCC
>JABSPC010000118.1 GCA_013215515.1 Crocinitomicaceae bacterium | reverse complement strand
GCAAAATCCATTGGCGACGCGGAAGCATTTAACGTCTATCTTCATTTGGTGGAAATCACAGAGCGCGAATCGTTAAAAATGGAGAATTGCCACGTTCACATTCACTTCTCTGATGTTATTCTTAAAGCCCTGTGGCCTGACAATCAAAAATACGTGCAAGTGGGAAATGATTTGGGTGAAAGAATGATGAACGCTTTCGACCAAAGTTTTAAGTTGGGATACAAAAGAGTCATTGGCATTGGTTCCGACCTGCCAGATTTAAGGACTGATGTAATGACCAAAGGGTTGACCGCACTTGAATCCAGCGATACGGTATTTGGACCGTCAGAAGATGGAGGTTATTATTTGATCGGTATGAACCAGATGATCCCAGAGATATTCATTGGTAAAGCGTGGAGTACCGATTCCTTATTGAACGAAACCCAACGCGAATTAAAAGAACTCGGCTATTCCGGTGAATTACTGGTAGAATTAAATGATGTTGATACGATAGAGGATTTGAGAGATTCTTCAATCGCTGAAAAATTCCCTCATTTATTTTCATAGCTTTAGATGTTTAACCTATATTTAATTCCTTTAGCCAACCTAGTCTAATTTTTTTTCGTCTTAGTATACAACGATTACTATTACTATGGCCAAAAAAGACATTGACCGCAAAGAATTTCTCTCGAAATTAGGAGGCGGAGCTGTATTTGCATTGACATATGCTTGTTTAGGCGGATGTACTAAAATGGATAATCCAGCACCACCGGTTGATATAAATACCAGCGCTCCACCAGAAGATATTGATTTTTTCTTGGACCTTACATTGCCACAAAACGCACCTCTTTTGAGTAACGGCGGTTATGTTATTGTAAATAACAATACGGTTGTAGCTATGGATGAATTGGGTAATTATATTGCAGCAACACGCCTTTGTAGCCACGAACCTTTTAAAGAAGTTATATGGTCGACAACATCAAATGAATGGTTGTGTACCGAACACGGAGCTACATTTGATAAACTTGGCTCTGGAACAACGACTTATAATTCCAATGGTGCATCAGGACTTACTATCTACAATACTTATCTTAACGGTACAATGTTACACATCTATGAATAAAAGAAATAATCATATATTGAAATCATTGATGTTGCTTTTGGTCCTGCTAATATCCTTAAATGCTGTCGCTAACTCGACAGAAAAAGGATGGTATACAGATTATGACAAAGCACTAGCTGAAGCAAAAAAGAACAAGGTTCCATTACTGATTAACTTTTCAGGTTCAGACTGGTGTAAACCGTGTATTATGTTATCTGAAACAATTTTTTTTACGGATGTTTTCAGAAATTATGCAAGCGATAGTCTCGTCTTATTAAACCTTGATTTCCCGGTAAATAAAAAGAATCAACCCGAAAAAGACGAAATGAAAAGGCGCGATGCCTTAGCAGAAAAGTACAACGAATCTGGTGTTTTTCCATCGGTGATACTTATTGACGCAAATGAAAAAGTTCTCGGTCAAACAGGCTACAAGAAAATATCTCCATTAGCTTATATTTCTCATTTGAAAAGCCTCTTGATAGGTTTCAAGTATGAAATAGCCGATGCAACCCCAGATAAATCGGAACTAAGGGAAACATACACAATGATGGGGGCTCGATTTGAAATTGTAGCCATAGATAGAGACACGGAGCTTGCCCAAAAGGCTATTAATAATGCTCATTCTGAGATTGTACGCATAGAAGCTTTGATCTCCTCATGGAATGAAAATTCGCAAACGTATTCCATCAATACTAATGCCGGAATCAAAGCGACAGAAGTTGATGAAGAATTATTCAGGTTAATTGAACGTGCACTGAAAGTTTCTAAACTATCCGAAGGAGCTTTTGATATTTCGTTCGCATCAATTGATAAATTATGGAAGTTCGACCGAACAATGACCGAATTACCCGACTCCGTTTATGTCGCTAAATCAGTTTCTAAAATCAACTATAAAAATGTAATCTTGAATAAAGAAAACTTAACTGTTTATCTGAAAGATAAAGGAATGAAAATAGGATTTGGAGCAATCGGAAAAGGTTATGCGGCCAATTGCGCAAAAAAAATAATGACAGATCTTGGAATTAAAGATGGGATTGTAAATGCGGGTGGAGATATTATCGCTTGGGGCAACAAAGTAAATGGAAAACCATGGAAAGTTGGAATTTCAAACCCAACAAAACAATCTAAATTTGTTTCTTTTCTCCAAGTCAATGATATGGCTGTCGTAACCTCTGGAGATTATGAACGCTATTCAATAATCAACGGAGAACGTTATTCACACATAATTGATCCAAAAACCGGATACCCTTCAAAAGGGCTAGTCAGTGTGACAATAGTTTGCCCGGATGCTGAATTAGCGGATGCCTTGGCAACAACAGTATTTGTAATGGGTGAAGAGAAAGGCTTGGCTCTTATTAATCGAATGGCCCTTATCGATTGCATATTGATAAATGACAAAGGCGATATTACAACTTCTGATAATCTAGATCTAAATTTTGTTGACCCAAATACTACTGAACAATGAAAAACAAATTCGTAATTGCAGCTATTGCAATCTTATCTACTCTTCAATATGGCTGCACCACTGTAAAACCATATCAGAAAATGTACCTAAATGATGAGGAAATGAATTTAGGAGTTCGATCAATTGATGGTGGAGAGGTCGCATTTCAATCATATAGAGAAGGAGCATCAGGAGCTAATGGGGGTAAAGTTGGAGGAGGATGCGGATGCAACTAAAGTTCAAAATACTGTTTCTATTACCCCTTATTCAAGCAATAGCTTTTGGACAAGCTGATTCCGTGGAAGTAGAAAAAGACACAATCGAAATCAAAAAACCAGTTGACCCGATGGATGTCAATTTCATCTTCTCTTATTACGAACAGGATGGAATACATTCTCCTGTGACAGGAGGGATTGGTGATGAAGAACTACATGATTATGTTGCAAAAATAAGTGTAACTCTTCCCATTACGCAGAAAATTACTACAACGATTACGGGAGGGATTGACCATTATACTTCTGCATCAACGGACAATATAAATAACCAATTCGATGCTGACGCCGAAGAAACTTCGGCTTCCTATGTCGATGATAGAATATACACGGATATTGGAATTCAATTCGAAAACAAAAAAAAACGTCGATATTTTGGATTTAATGGTGGGCTTTCCCAAGAATGGGATGTTGATTCGTTCAATGCTGGTGCATTTTATGCGAAAACATCAAAAGACGATAACAAACAAATTAAGTTCAACGCATCTTATTTCAATGATAAATGGGAATTAATCTATCCAACCGAACTAAGAAAATTTGATGGTACTGAATTATTAGATGTTTCATTGAAACAACTGTTTGATGTTTTTGTAACGGGCTCGGCAATAATTAATAAAAGAATGCAAGCCTCAATAACTCTAGAAGGTGTTTATCAAACCGGATTACTTTCAACTCCTTTTCACAGAGCTTATTTTACAGATACAACTCACAATATTGAAATTTTACCTAAATCAAGATTAAAACTTCCGATTGGAATTCACAGCTCTTTCTACCTGTCAAATTTTATGATCCTTAAAATGTATTATCGTTTTTACATCGATGATTTTGGAATTCAAGCACATACCGCAGAAATTGAAGTACCATTAAAAGTTCACAAATTGATCCGGATTAATCCTTTTTATAGATTTCACATTCAG
>JABSPC010000117.1 GCA_013215515.1 Crocinitomicaceae bacterium | reverse complement strand
CACAAGGGTCATCAAATCCTCACAATGTTGTTAAAGCAACAATTGATGCACTTTCTCAAATGAGAGATGCTGTAACAGTTGCAAAACAAAGAGGAATTGATCTTGACAAAGTGTTTAACGGTTAATATTAGCAAATCATGGCGAAAATTAAAATCAAGCAAACGAGAAGCGCTATTAATCGTCCCGCAAGACAAAAAGCAACGATTAAGGCATTAGGATTAAAGAAGTTGAATCAAGTTGTAGAACATGAAGCAACTCCACAAATCCTTGGAATGGTTAAGAAAATTCAACACTTAGTAGAAGTAGTTGATTAACTCTATAAAAAGCATTTAAGATGAATTTACATAATTTAACTCCTGCGAAAGGTTCTACTAAAAATAGAAAAAGAATCGCGCGTGGTCAGGGATCTGGTCGCGGTGGTACTTCAACTCGTGGGCATAAAGGAGCAAAATCAAGATCTGGTTATTCTAGAAAAATTGGTTTTGAAGGTGGTCAAATGCCACTACAAAGACGTGTACCTAAGTTCGGATTCACGAACATCAACCGCGTTGAGTACAAAGCGATCAATTTAGATATTATTCAATCATTAATTGAAAGAAAAAAGGTGAAAGAAATTACACTTAAAATTCTTCAAGATAATGGTTTATGCTCTAAGAATGAGAGAGTAAAGGTGTTAGGTAGAGGTGAGCTTACGTCAAAAGTTGATGTGACCGTACACAAGTTTTCAGCTACTGCTAAAGCAGCAATTGAAGCCCAAGGGGGGAATTGTTCAGAAATCTAATTAACTTTGCCAACATTTTTATCTGATGAAAAAGTTTATTGAGAACATAAAGAACATTTGGAGAGTTGAAGAACTTAGAAAGAGAATTATACTTACTCTTTCTATTATCCTTATCTATCGTATAGGGTCGTTCATTATTCTTCCAGGTGTAGATTACGCAGTTTTGCAGGGTGTTAAGCCGCCAGAGCCAGGAGAAGGAAACATGTTAGAAACATTATTATCTCTTTTTACAGGAGGTAGTTTTACTAATGTTTCGATTATGGCGCTTGGAATTATGCCATATATTTCTGCATCTATTATCATGCAGTTATTGGGAATGGCAGTGCCGGCCGTGCAAAAAATGCAGCAAGAAGGTGAGTCTGGTAGAAAGAGAATTAATAACTACACCCGTATTCTTACGATTGTTATTTGTGCCTTTCAAGCTCCAACTTACATCACGATGTACGCATCTTCCAAGATGGCAAACTTGGGAGCAGGCCCTCAGTCTGCTTTTCCTCATGAAGCTTGGTCATTCACATGGATGTCGGCAATTGTATTATTAGTGGCAGGTGCTATGTTTGCAGTTTGGTTAGGTGAAAGAATTACTGACAAAGGTGTTGGTAATGGTATTTCGCTTTTAATTACTGTAGGTATTTTAGCTAGACTTCCTGAAGCATTTATGGCAGAAATCGGACTTCAGTCTGGAAACCTAATTCAAATTGTACTTGAGATCTTCGCATTCATGCTGGTGGTCCTTGCAACAATCTTGATTGTACAAGGTGTCCGAAAGGTTCCGTTAAATACTGCGAAAAGAGTTGTTGGTAATAGAGCAGCAGAAGATCAAGGAGCTAGAAGTTATTTGCCGATTAAGGTAAATGCATCTGGTGTAATGCCGATTATCTTCGCGCAAGCCATTATGACCGTTCCACTGATGGTAATGTCACCTGATGGGTTTATCGGACAAGTATTTGGGGATATTTATGGAGTAGGATACAATGCTGCCTTGGCAATATTGATTATCGTCTTCACTTATTTCTATACCGCGATAATGATCAATCCTAGAAAGATTGCAGATGAGTTGAAAAGAAGTGGTGGGTTCATACCAGGTATTAGGCCAGGTGAGGAAACCGCAGATTACATCGATTCATTAGTTTCAAGAATTACGTTCCCAGGATCTGTATTCTTAGCATTGATTGCTATTCTTCCCGCATTCGCAGCCATGGCTGGAATCAATGGATCGTTTGCAATGTTCTTTGGAGGTACTTCACTACTAATTATGGTAGGGGTAGTTTTGGATACACTACAACAAATCGAATCGTATTTATTGAATCGTCAAATGGATGGTTTAATGGATGGTACTAGAATTAAGGGTAGAAGAACCCAAGGTGAAATGTCAGGAATGTAATTATGGCGAAACAAGCATCAATAGAGCAAGACGGAGTAATCATTG
>JABSPC010000116.1 GCA_013215515.1 Crocinitomicaceae bacterium | reverse complement strand
TAAAACTTTAAATACAGCTTCGTAATCTGCATTTTTATGTCCTTCAATTTTCAATTTTGTGTCACCTGAACCAGCAATCGCGGCATTAACCTCTTTTTGTATCTCTTCAAACGGTCTTGCCTGATTCTCACTATCATGAGGCAATACGTAATAAAGATTATCCTCAGTTACTACAACACCAGCTGCAACAGGATTTGTTTCAGGTGGATGATTGCTATCTTTTGGTACGTCAACTCTAGCCGTAGGGTTACTCATTAGGGCCATAATTATGAAAAAGATCAACAACAGAAAGACAAGATCTGTCATCGATGCCATACCGCCATCAACTTTTACTTTATTTCTAGATCCAAAATTCATAATCGCTTATTTACCAGGTTCGTTCAATAAATCCGTAAACTCTAAGGCATCGTTTTCCATTTGGTAAACAACCTTTTCAACTTTCGCTACCAAGTAGTTATATCCTACATATGCGATAATACCTACAATCAATCCTTCAACAGTCGTTACCATTGCCGTCATGATACCCGGAGCGATCACTTGTAAATCAAGTGAAGTTGCATTTCCTAAATCTATAAATACAATGATCATACCAACTACAGTTCCAAGGAATCCAATCATTGGTGCCGCACCTGCAGCTGTTGCTAAAAAGCTCAATCGTTGCTCCAATCGAAGAATTTCAAGTTTCCCTGTATTCTCAATCGTTGCTGTGATATTCTCAATAGGTTTCCCTAATCTTGAAATTCCTTTTTCCAACATTCTCGCGGATGGAGAGTCTGATCTAGAGCAATAATCTTTTGCAGAATCAATTTTTCCATTAAGAATATATTCCTTAATTTTCACTAAGAATCCTTCTTCTGCTTTGGATGCTTTTCTCAATGCCAAATAGCGCTCAACAAAAATGAAGATCGAATACCCAAGCATTAAAGCCAATAGAATATTGATGACCAACCCAAATCCAGTTTGACTTGCAGTTTTAAGAATTTCCCAAACAGCAACTTCCTTAACTCCTGTTTCAGTTGCGGTAGCTGCGGCAGCTCCTGTTTCTTGTACTTGTAAAAGAAAAGATACACTCATATCGTTTTAACGTTTAAAAAGGTTCATTTATTATTTAAATAGCAAGAATACTGCCACTCCTGCCAAATAGCCAACTAGTGCCAAAAGACTAATTTTCTTCAAATACCAGAAGAAAGAAATTTTCTCCATTCCCATTGCAACGACACCTGCTGCTGATCCAATGATTAACATACTTCCACCAGTTCCTGCGGCATATGCTATAAAGTGCCACGTACTATGATCTGTACTTTCTGTGAACATACCCATTGATGCTGCAACTAACGGTACATTATCAATAACAGCAGATCCAGCGCCCAGTAAGGTAATAAATACATTTGTATCAAGGGTATTGTTTACATCTTGCCCAAACTGGAATATCAATCCAAGTGATTCCATCGCTGCTACTGTCATCAAAATTCCTAAGAAGAATAAGATCGAAGGCATTTCAATTTTAGAAAGAGCACCAAATGTTGGGCTGCTATGATGTGATCCACTATTTTCCTCTTTTGCAACCATTGAAAACTCTCTTGAGCTAATAAACTCAGCAACTAGAGCCACAATTGAAAGTGATAACATCATTCCAACGTAAGGAGGAAGATGTGTTACAGTTTTGAAGATAGGAACGAATACAATCATTGCAAGACCTAAGACCAACATTTTAGTTCCATGTTGACTAGGTTCTTCTTCACTTTTATTGTCTTCAGCAATACTACCTCTAAATGCAGGTAGGAATGAAGCGATTACAGTAGGGACAATCATACAAACCAGTGACGGAAGAAGTAATTTAATGATCAATTGCATTGCAGTTACTTTATCACCCATCCAAAGCATTGTAGTAGTAACGTCACCAATTGGAGACCAAGCACCACCTGCGTTTGCAGCAACGATAATCATACCAGCGTACCACATTCTTAAATTGGTGTCTTTTACAAGTTTTCGAAGTATTGTAATCAATACAATCGTTGCAGTTAAGTTATCAATGATAGCTGAAAGAATGAATCCTAGAATACAAACGATCCAAAGCAACATCGACTTTTTCCGTGTTTTAATGATTCTTTTAATAGAGTGAAACCCATTGAAGTGATCAATGATTTCAACAATAGTCATGGCTCCAACAAGGAATATCAAGATCTCACAAGTTTTACCGAAATGATGGAGTAGTGTTCCCTCCATAAGTTCCAGTCTTTCATGGTGATGTAATTCTGTGAAATTTGCCATTATTTCACCATTAGGTAACGTTTGACCATTTAGCAAAGCCGCATGATGGCTGTCAAACCAAGTAGGGAAGCTGTCTAGACCGAATGCAATTCCTGCCCATGCCAATGCCATCATTAACAACGCCGGCACAAGCTTGTCGATTTTCAGAGTGTGCTCTAGGGTTATCGCTAGGTAGCCAAGAACAAAAACGGATACAATAAAGATTTCCATGATATAGTAGTTATTTGAGTTTTAAACGAGTTGCTTCAAAGCGTGTCCAAATGCAGTTTTAGCAAGTCCAGTTTTATTAGGGTTTATGGTTTGTGCGTTTGCGATAGCTTCACGAATGATGTTACTCGTGTCACTAAAGATTCCTTCGTCAGTAAGTTCTTTTAAGTCATTGCTCATCAAATAAGCGAATACTCTTGCCATTCCACAATTCGAAATGAAATCAGGAATTACCGTTAAATTATTGTCTGCTTTATCAGCAATTGGTCCGAAGAAAATTTCAGGATCAGCGAAAGGAACATTTGCTCCAGACGAGATAACCTCCATTCCAGCTGCAATCATTCTATCCAATTGATCCTCTGTAATCATACGTGAACCAGCACAAGGAATAAAGACTTCAGCCTTCAAATCCCAAATCTTAGCGTTCATTTCATCGTATGCAATTAAGTTTGGATGGTTCAATGAATTTCCGTCTTTCGTCAAGAACAATTCTCTAATTTCTTCCGTTGAGAACCCAACTTCATTGACCAATCCACCAACTCGGTCAATGATTCCAACGATTTTGGCTCCTTGTTGGGCTAAATAATAAGCTCCTGCAGAACCAACATTACCCCATCCTTGAACGATTACGCGCTTTCCAGCGACTTCTCCACCGTACAAATCGTAGAAATGTTTGATTGATTCAGCTACACCGTAACCCGTAATCATATCAGCTATAACGTATTTTCTACTAACGTCAGGAGAGTATGATTCATCTTCGATTGCTTTCAATACTCCTTGGCGCAATTGCCCAATTCTATTGATTTTTTGTGCGTCTCTTGGTTGAAAATGTCCGTTGAATACTCCTTCTTGAGGGTGCCAAACTCCGCAATCCTCAGTAATTGGAATTACTTCATGGATTTCATCAACATTCAAATCACCACCTGTTCCGTAGTAGTGTTTCAGTAATGGAGTCACTGCTGCGAACCATCTTCTCAATACACCTTCTTTTCTTGGGTCACTTGGATCGAAGTTAATTCCTGATTTAGCACCTCCAATTGCAGGTCCCGCCACTGTGAATTTAACTTCCATTGTTTTAGCTAATGACTCTACTTCTCTTTTATCGAGACCAATTCTCATTCTAGTACCACCTCCTGCAGCACCTCCTCTTAATGAGTTAATCACAACCCATCCTTCTGCTTCTGTTTCTGCATCTTTCCATTCAAAAACTATTTCTGGTCTCTTATTCTCAAACTTTTGGAGTAATTCTTTCATCAACTAAATCCTTTTTTTGGATGAGCAAAGTTAACAAAGAAATCAAATCGTAATTCGAAATTCAATTATGGATTTAAACTGAGTTACTAACAGCTTAGTTTTTAATCTCATGGAAGGTGCAAAACCCCGCCCATTACATCTCTGCTAGCTCCAGTTACACTTGATAAGGTGTTTGTCTTTCCTTCTAAGAAAAGAGCGCCTAGAAGTCCGAAAATAATGGCTTCCTTGAATTCTATTTCAATACTGTTTGGGATTACAATTTTTATCTTGGATTTTTCTTGAATTTTTTGAATTAAAAAATCGTTGTAAGCTCCGCCTCCAGTGATGTAAAGAGATTCTACCTTGTTCTTAAGACAGGCTATAGAGATTTGCTCAGCGATGTGTTCTAATACTGTTCGCATTCGATCTTGTGGAGTGCTGATCTTACTAACGATAGGATTAAAGTTTGCTTCTATCCATTCTGTTCCCAAAGATTTTGGAGGAGAAGAATTGTAATAGTTCAAATCGTTTAATTCATTCATTATTTTTGGGTCAATAGTTCCCGAACGAGCAATCAATCCGCCTTCGTCGTAAGGTTTTCCTTGTTCAGATGCTATTTTATTCAGTGGCAAGTTTCCTGGGCAAATGTCAAATGCGATGGTATGACCAGATGGAATTGAAATATTGCAAAAGCCACCAATGTTTAAGAATGCATCGGCAAACTGACTATAGAGCAGTTTGTCTCCAATTGGAACTAGCGGCGCTCCTTGGCCACCAGCAACGACATCCTTTTGTCGGAAATCATTAATGACTTTTATTCCTGTTCTAAATGCAATTGTTTCACCGCAACCTATTTGATAGGTAAACCGTTTATCTGGCTGATGAAAAATAGTATGTCCATGTGATGCAATTGCGTCAATGTTTGCAGTTTCAAGATGAAACTCTTCGATAAACTCTAAAATGCAATCTGAAAAATAAATTCCCAATGTTTTATCAAGAATTAATAATTCAGGATGTTGAAGTTGAGTTGAGGAAATCAGTTTATCAAGAATTACATCAGGATATTTGAATGTTTTTGATTGTTTAACTGAGTGCGTACATTGCTCGTTTTCAGAGAATTCGAACGTGGCGCAAACAACATCAATCCCATCCATTGAAGTGCCTGACATAACCCCGATTACTGTATATAAACTCATTGTGATTAAAGGTAGAAAATAAAATTAAAGCGTTAAATTTGTGTCCTGCAAATATGTAAGAAATAAAACCAATTTATTATGAATTTTGAATTATCAGAAGAGCAATTGGCCGTTAAAGAAGCTGCTAGAGATTTCGCTCAAAATGTGTTGAAACCTGGTGTTATTGAAAGAGATAACGAACAGCGTTTTCCTGCAGATGAGATTCGCCAATTGGGTGAGCTGGGATTCATGGGAATGATGGTTGATCCAAAGTATGGCGGTTCAGGAATGGATACGCTTTCTTATGCATTAGCTATGGAAGAAATTTCTAAGGTGGATGCTTCGACTTCGGTTTGTATGTCCGTTAATAATTCATTGGTTTGCTGGGGACTTGAACAATTCGGAACTGAGGAGCAAAAACAAAAATATCTTATCCCATTAGCGAAAGGTGAACAGATCGGTGCATTTTGCTTGTCAGAACCTGAAGCTGGATCAGATGCTACGTCGCAACAAACTAGGGCTGTTGATCAAGGTGATCATTATTTATTGAATGGAACTAAGAACTGGATTACAAATGGTTCTTCGGCTTCAGTTTATTTGGTTATTGCTCAAACAGACGTTGAGGCAGGGCATAGAGGAATTAATGCTTTTATCATTGAAAGAGGAATGGAAGGTTTCATTGTAGGAGCTAAAGAAGATAAAATGGGAATTCGTGGATCGGATACGCACACGTTGTTGTTTAATGATGTGAAAGTTCCAAAAGAAAATAGAATTGGAGAAGATGGATTTGGATTCAAATTTGCAATGAAAGTTCTTTCTGGTGGAAGAATAGGAATTGCATCTCAAGCATTGGGAATCGCTGGTGGAGCATTTGAATTGGCAACGGCTTATTCAAAGGAACGTAAAGCTTTCGGAAAAGAAATTTCTAAGCATCAAGTTATAGCGTTTAAACTTGCTGATATGGCGACCGATATTGAAGCAGCTAAACTGTTAGTGTATAAAGCAGCAACGGATAAAGACGCTGGAAGAAATTACGACCAATCTGGAGCAATGGCTAAGCTATATGCTTCGAAAGTTGCAATGGAGCACACGGTTGAAGCCGTTCAAATTCATGGCGGATATGGTTTCGTTAAAGAATACCACGTTGAACGCTTAATGAGAGACGCGAAGATTACTCAGATTTATGAAGGAACTTCTGAAATTCAAAAAATTGTTATTTCAAGAAACTTATTGAAGGATTAATCCTCACATTAGAATACTATTTAAAGTCCCCTCGTCTTGGTTTAACCGAGACAAGGGGATTTTTTTATAAACTCTTTTCAATAATTTCAAGTCCGATGCTTCTAGAGCCTTTTAGTAGGATAAGATGATCATCAATTTTGTTTTCTTTCAAATGTTGCCGTGCATCTTCAGCATTTTTAAAGTGCTTTAAAATTGATGCAGATTTTATTTTCCCGAATTCATCTCCAACAACAATTCCCATTAAACCAAGTGATTCTATCTGTTGAATTACTTTTTGGTGTTCAATTGAAGTGTCTGGTCCAAGTTCTTTCATATCGCCTATGATAAACAACTTATGAGCATCATTATTCATCGAAAAGCTTTCTAGGGCCGATTGCATGCTCGTTGGGTTGGCATTGTAGCAATCTAAAATGAGTGTATTTGAATCGGTTTTTTTTACTTGAGATCGATTATTGGTGGGTGAATAACCTTCTAATGCCTCAGAAATGGCTTCGTTGGAAACACCAAAGTGATATCCAAAGGCTACTGCCGCTAAATAATTATAGAAATTATATTTACCGATCATTTGCGTTGACAAATTATTCGATTGGTACGTTTCTGATTTCCAATTCATTTGAACGCAAGGGGAGAGGTTCAGAAGTTTCCCCTGAACAATAGAAAATGGTTGGTCCGCACCGTATGTTACCAAAGAGATTCCGACAGGGGTAATGTTCATTAGCGTCGAATCATCTTCGTTTATGATGATTGTCCCTTTTACTTTTTCTATAGCGTCGTAAAGTTCTTTTTTTGTCTTTAACACACCGTCAAAATCGATAAACCCCTCTAAGTGAGCTTTTCCAATATTTGTAATTATGCCATGCGTTGGCTCAGTTATATCACAAAGTTCCTCAATGTCTTTGAATTTATTTGCCCCCATTTCGATGATTGCAACTTCATGTTCTTCTTTCATTCGAAGCAAAGTAAACGGAACGCCTAATTGATTGTTCAAATTGCCAATGGTTGCCAATACATTGTATTTTTTTGAAAGAACCTCCAAGATTAATTCTTTTGTCGTCGTTTTTCCGTTACTTCCTGTTATTCCGATTACCGGAATGTCAAATTTATTCCGATGAAAATTCGCCAGTTTTTGTAAGTACTTAATACTATTTTCAACGAGAGTCATGGTTCCGTTGTCAACAAAATAAGAAGGGTTGTCAATAATAACGTGTGATGCGCCTGATTCAATGGCTTGAGATGCAAATGTGTTTCCGTCAAAATTATCTCCCTTGATACAAATGAAAAGGCTGTTTTCTTGAATAGATCTTGTATCGGTACAGATTCCAGAAGAATTATAAAAAGGTTGAAATATTGACGTGTTCATAGGGTAAAAATAGGAAAGC
>JABSPC010000115.1 GCA_013215515.1 Crocinitomicaceae bacterium | reverse complement strand
TCTCTTTCGTTTTGCAATATCAGATACCATTACCAACGCTCCCCTATCCGGTGCTTTCCCAGCTGCCTGGATGGATAAAGTTGAACGTCATGTGAACAGAACAAGCTGTGGAGACAAAGTAGTCTCTTATATTGAGGGAAAGTTGTTGAGCAGAGCCGAATTAGACTTGAATGTTTATTACGTACTGACGTTAAACAATGACAATACTATTTCTGTAGTAGACCCACTTTTCGGTTATGGTGGCTCAAAATTACTCCACATCATTCAATTAGAAAGTTCAGGCTACGATTGGGTTACGAAAGAAAATCAAACAATGATTTATGTTTCTATGCCTGAAGCAAGTCAAGTGGCTGCAATTCGCGCTTCTGATTGGAAAGTAATGGCCAACATTCCTGTGAGTGGGAAACCAGAAAATGTCTTGCTTCAATCAGATGAACATTATTTGTGGACCACTTATAGCTTACAAGGAAATTTCGAAATGAATTCTGGAGTTGCCGTAATTGATACTGAGACAAATACGCTTGTTAAAACCATTGAAACAGGTAAAGGCAAGCACACAATGGCTATGAGTGATGACAACAAATACGTCTATATCTCGAATTCAAACGATGGCACAGTTTCAGTCATTGATGCTCACACTCTAGAAAAAATTAAAGACGTTGAATTGAATGGTGTCCCCCACTCCATGGCTTACTCTTCTTTAGCCAAAGCATTGTATGTTGTCAACTCGAACAACGGTACTGTAATCGCTATAGATGGAGAAACACACGAAATTGTAAAAACAATGCAAGCGGTTAAAGGGATAGATAAAATTGCATTTGCTCCTGGAGATCGGTTGGCATTTGTCAATAACCCAACCATAAACACCGTGGATATATTCGACGTTGCAGTAAACCGGTTAATACAAACAGGAGATGTTTCTGAACAGCCTGATCAGATTACCTTTTCGGATGAACAAGCATATATTAGACACCGTGGAAGTGAAATCATTTGGATGATTCCTTTGGACGCAATTGGTAGAGAAGGTGCTGCTGTTCCTATTATCGATTTTTCTGGTGGTGCTTTCCCTCCATCAGAAGGATCACCTGAATGTGCAGCTAAAGGCATTGTACAAGCACCTGGTGCCAATGCAGTACTTATCTCCAACTATAAGGATAAGACAATCTATTATTACAAAGAAGGAATGGCTTCTTCAATGGGAAGCTTTAGTACTTACGGTTCTTTTCCTAAAGCAGTAGCTGTAATTGATAGAAGTATCGAAGAACGCAACGATGGAGAATATGAAACCGTGGCTAAATTAACATCTTCAGGAGTTTATAGCTTAGCATTGTTTTTAAACGTACCAATGGTTATGGAGTGTTTCGAAATCACTGTATTGCCGGATCCTGTAAAAGAAAAAGCGCGCATTGAAAATGTTTTAGGTCCATTATTAGTAAAGTATTTCCCGATAGAATCAGACCATAAAACAGGAGATGATATCACTCTTAGGTTTCAATTGGTTGACATTAATACGAACGAACCAGTTTCAGGCTTGAGTGATGTGAGTGTAATGCATGCCTTGTTCTCAATGAATACCAGTAAACAAACAGTAGCAATTGAAACCCATGTTGATGGGGTTTACGAAATCACAACTCAGTTTGAAGAAGAAGGATTGTATTATGTCTATATCGGCTGTCCTTCTCATAAGCTTTCCTTTAACAACTCACAATTTATCACGCTATACGCTTCAAAACCGTAACGTCAATAAAATTAAACTCAGCTACTATGAAACAAATCAAGTGTATTTCTCTGCTCATTCTATTACTCATTTCTCAACTTGGAATAAGTCAAGAAAAAAAAGCAGCATGCTGTGTCCCCGCAGAGGAAGCCAAGAAGAAAGATATAACTCAATTCTCTATTGGAGGAATGAAAAAAGTACCCAATATTGACTTGATTACTCAGTACGGAGAGAAGGTGACGTTTTACGAGCTAATACAAGGAAAAGTTGTTGCGCTAAATTTTGTCTTCACGACTTGTACTACCATTTGCCCACCAATGGGAGCAAACTTTGTACACTTAAAAAAATTGATGTCAGAACGTGTTGAAAGTTCTGAATTGGTAATGCTAACAATCAGCATCGATCCTGCGACAGATACACCTGAAAGGTTGGCTGCATGGAGCGAAAGCTTTGAACCAGGAGAAGGATGGACCTTACTAACCGGGAAGGTTAAAGACATTAATGGATTGCTTAAAAAACTTGAAGTATACACTTCATTAAAAGAAGAACATGCTCCAATTGTGTTAATGGGAAAAGAGGGGGAAGACAATTGGGTACGTGCAAACGGATTGGCTGACCCTAGAGAGCTAGCAGCAACATTAAATCAATTTTTTGATGCTCCTGTAATAGAAGAACCTAGTGCTGATCAAAACTATTTCACAGACGTGGTGCTTCTAGATCAAAATGGTGAATCCAAGAAACTGTATACAGATTTGATGAAAGGCAAGGTGGTTATCATCAATCCTTTTTTTACTGAATGTACTGGAGTGTGCCCTGTTATGAATGAAAACTTGAAGCGTATTCAAGAGCATTTGGGGACCAAGCTTGGTACAGAGGTAAATATTATTTCGCTCACTGTAGATTATGAAACAGATACGCCAAAAGCACTAAAAAAATACGCAGACGAGTATGGAGCCCAGGATGGTTGGTACTTCATTACTGGAGAAAAAGACAATATAGAATTTGCCCTTCAAAAATTGGGCAAAAAGGTGGAAAGTAGAGAAGCTCATGATTCTGTTTTTCTTGTTGGAAATTTAAACACAAAGCTCTGGAAAAAAGTAAATGGACTTGCACCAATAGATGACATTATCGAAATTATAGATAGTGTTATTAATGATAATGAAAACTAAATAATAGGTATGAGACACTTTCTATTATTCGTCCTACTCATAGCATCTTGTGGGTTAATTTCCATGATTCATCCAGATAACTCTGAATCAAACGGTAACCTCACTCCTGCTGAATTAGCTGGAAAAAAGATTTATACAACAGGAGTTGGTTCTTCTCAAGAGAAAATTACTGCGAACATGTCGGGAGTTAAAGTTCCTGCGACAGTGATGAAATGTATTAATTGTCACAAAGCTGATGGAACAGGAAACCCAGAAGGAGGCATATCTCCATCAAACATAACATGGGCTTATCTTACTAGGCCGTATGGAGGCAAACGAATTAGCGGGAAGAAATATCCAGCGTACACAGAACAGACCTTAAGAAAGGTGATAACCACAGGGATTGATCCTGCCGGAAATAAATTGCACAACGCAATGCCTACTTATAATATGACTAGAGAGGACCTCAACAATCTAGTTGCTTATATGAAAGTTCTTGGCAAAGTTGGAGACGTCGGACTTACCAAATCAACGATTAAAATTGGAATTGCGTTAAACAGTAAACAAAACCAGCCAAATTCTAAAAATGAAGCTATAAAAAAAGTCGTACAAGCCTATTGCAACAGTATCAACGAAAATGGAGGGATTTACAACCGCACCTTAGAACCATCGTTTTTTAATACGAACGAACAATTCGAAGAGAAAAAGTATTTCATGGTGACGGGCTTTGGTGAAAAAGAAATTTTAGGAGAAAACACTACAACCCCTAGCCTATTTCTATGTTCCAATGAACTAACAGGGACTGGTTTAAACAATCGCAATGCTTTTTATGTCTACC
>JABSPC010000114.1 GCA_013215515.1 Crocinitomicaceae bacterium | reverse complement strand
TTTATTTTCGGCTATTTTGCGCCTAGACTGTGGGTAGATAGGTGGCGGAGCAGTCAAATTTAATACTTACCTTTCGTCGAAATTAATCTCTTGGTGGGTCTATACTAATATAACGAACTCGTAATATTAATTTCTAAGGCTTGGTGCGAATCATCCGGTTTAGGGTTGTCTCGATAAATTTTAATTTTAATATCATCGAAATAAACATCTTCTTGACTACCATTGAATGCATAGACAAGTACTTTTTCACAATCTTCTTGAGCAATATAGCTTGCTGAATATTGTCCCCAGTCGCCTTCGATTTTCCCGAAAATCCTTCCCGTTAGATAATGTTCAACCTTGGGATCGTCTGAAGATATCACCAAAGATCCTTTAACACCTTTGACATGTTTCCAAATCGATGCTTCAATAATATCCCCTTTTTTGATGTTCTTTATTTCATAAGAAAACCCGAATTGCCCTTTCGGATTCAACTTTACAGAGTGCTTTCCACTTCGAGCGTATTTTGACGATTGCAGCCAAGCTCCTTTAAATTTAACTCCATTTTTCACAAAGTTATCGCCTTCAACTGTTTCGGCATCGCAACTTACTTCAAAGAATTTTGCATCGGAATCGTCATCTTCAGTAGTACATGACACTGAAAACACTATTATTAATAGGTATAGGAAATATCTTTTCACAGCCGCAAAAATAATACAATTCACCTCACCATTCCCAATTAACGGGATAGATATGAAGTTCCTTTTTAAAAGTGATTTGACAACAGAATAATTTTTACTTTTAACACTGTGAAATTGAACAACATTACTTCGTCTCTCATTATTACGCTACTAGTGATAGTCGCATTGATTTTTGCAAAGCCAATCATCGTTCCCTTTGTAATTGCCTTATTAATTTGGTTCATTGATAAAAAGACAAGAAACCTAATCGATAATATTGGTTTTGTACATAAGTACATTCCAATGTGGGTAAAAACAATCGCTGCTTCGTTTACTATATTTGGCCTGCTTCTTTTTATTGGCCAATTGTTAACTTTGAACATTGAAAATCTTTCTGGATCCTATGAGGAGTATGCTTCAAACGTAGGAGATATTGCAAAAAAGATCAATGCCGTATTCGGAATAAACATAAATGAAGAGATTACCAAAATTGTTCAAGATTTTGAATTCACAACTTACCTAGAATCATTTTTCGAATCTATTTCTGAACTCCTAGGAAGCATGGTTATGATCATCTTCTATACGGTATTCTTGTTTATTGAAGAAACATTATTCCAGAGAAAAATCAAATTAATATTTAGTGAAAACGGAAATCTAGAGGCTTTCCAATCAACGATGAGTAAGATTGATAAGTCACTGTCGAGTTACATCAGTTTAAAATCTTTGATTGCCTTGTTGACTTCAACTTTAAGTTATTTTATCTTACTCGGAGTTGGAATTGATTCGCCAATGTTTTGGGCATTCTTAATCTTTATGTTCAATTTCATTCCTTCTGTTGGACCAATTCTAGGAACCTTATTACCAGCTCTTTTCTCGTTGCTTCAATTTGGAGAATTCACTCCATTCTTGATTGTTCTAATCTCATTGGGCGTTATCGCAGTACTCGTTGGAAGTTTGGTAGAACCTCGTTTAATGGGGAACACGCTAAATATTAGTCCGCTCGTGGCAATTCTTTCTCTTGCAGTCTGGGGAGCTATTTGGGGAATTGTAGGCATGCTTTTGAGTGTACCGATTACGGTGACAATGATCATTATCTTTTCTCAATTTAAGAGCACACGAAATATTGCGATATTGTTGAGTGAGAAGGGGAAAGTGTGAGTGGATTGTTCGCAAGCTCTCTTTTGGATGGTTGGATCGCTGCGCTTTTGGATCATCCTTCGGACTTTTGGATTGAAGTTTGAAGTTATGTGGTTTCTAGTTAAATTATGAATTCATTGAAACCAATTTAAATCTAACAATCTAAAAAGGCGCTTCGCCCGATCCAATTCTTATTTCAAATCAAAATGCTCGTTCGCCTTATCCGCAATGTAACCACCAATTGCCAAAGATGCCGTTGCCGCCGGTGAAGGTGCGTTTAAAACGTGAATCGCTTTGCCATGGTACTCGATTCTAAAATCGTCTCTAGTATCGCCATCTTGTCGTAACAATAATGCTCTTACTCCTGCTCTACCGGGACGAAGATCATCCATCGTTAATGACGGTACCATTCGCTGAAGTGTTTTTAAGAACAACTTTTTAGAGAAAGCTCTGCGGTACTCGTTAATACCAAATTTCGCATTCTTGAAGAACAATTTCCAAGTTCCTTGATATGTCAAAGCATCCCATGTATCTCAACGAGAAATCTGTTTTTCCATATCCTTCACGCTTGAATGTAAACACGGCATTTGGACCGCACTCAATCTCGCCATCAGTCATACGTGTAAAATGAACGCCTAAAAACGGGAAATCAGGGTTTGGAACTGGGTAAATTAAATTCTTGACCTTGTGCTTTCCTTGATCGGTCAGTTCATAATAATCACCTCTGAATCCGACTACCTTTTCTTTTAAATCAACACCATCTTTCAAGGCCATTCGATCTGCCTGAAGTCCAGCACAGAAAACGAGGTGCCGCACTCCTATAATTTCATTCGTAGTGGTAACGATTGCCGTTTCACCAGAACTGTCAATCACTAAAACTTCTTCGTTCAGGAATAATTTACTTTCTGGCTGCATCCCTAAAGCAAGTTCAACCATTTTTTCAGTTGCACCC
>JABSPC010000113.1 GCA_013215515.1 Crocinitomicaceae bacterium | reverse complement strand
TAATAATTAAAAAAATGGAAAAGCAAAATCCCTCCAAAGCTTGCCTTGGAGGGATAGACCAAAATTGTAATTTAACAGTCTAATCAGTCAACTTTTTTCAGGACAAGACATAGCTAATTACAATAGCAATACATTTGAGAATAGTTTAGAGAACTTACTCCATGGCAACCAAAAAAAATCAGTCATATCTAATATTTTATCTACTTGTCGCGTACATTTTTGCGCAGTTCTTTTGGTGGACCTATCTAATTCTTAAATTAAATCAAGAGCTATACGTTCTAAGGCATTTCGAAGATTTCGATTCAAAACTGATAATGATTTTAGGGGAGGGAAGTATTTTTCTCGTTTTACTTATCGCTGGTGCATTTACTATCAAAAGAACATTCAGCAAAGAAATCAATTTAGCAGAACAGCAAACCAACTTCCTTCTTTCCGTTACGCATGAGTTAAAATCTCCTATTGCTTCAATTAAACTTCAAATAGAAACATTGCTCAAAAGGGATCTTGATCTTACGGCAAAGGAAGGCATGTATGCCAAAATCCTTCTGGATACTAATCGCCTGAATGACTTGGTAGATAACGTACTGACGGCATCACGAATAAGCGATGATGATTTCTCACTTAACATCGAAAAACAAAACATCTCTCAACTTGTTAAAGAACTGGTTCAACAGTTTTCGGAATCGAACACAAGACAAGCAGACTTTAATTTTTCATTGATTGAAGAAGACATTGAGCTGTTGATTGATAGTTCTGCGTTAAATAGTATAGTGACCAACCTTTTAGAGAATGCCACCAAATACTCCGAAGCAAATACTTCTATTGACATTAAATTAGCAGTTAAAAACAATCAAACAACGCTCTCTATTGCAGATCAAGGAGTTGGTATCTCGGATAAAAACAAAGCACTTGTCTTTCAAAAATTCCAAAGACTAAATAGTGAAATGACGAGGACTACCAAGGGAACTGGCCTTGGATTATATATCGTTCATCACTTGGTAAACAAGCATAATGGAACAATAATTATAATAGATAACTCTCCAAAAGGAACTATCTTTGAAATCACATTTAACAAGAATTAAAAGCATGAATAAAGCGGCGTTGATAATAATGGATGGTTGGGGAATTGGAGACAAATCAGAGTCTGATACAATCTATCAAGCAAAAACACCTTTTATCGATTCACTATACATAGACCAACCTAACGCTACTTTAAAAACTTTTGGAGAACACGTTGGTCTTCCTGAAGGACAAATGGGAAATTCGGAAGTTGGACATTTAAACATTGGAGCAGGGCGAGTCGTATTTCAGGATTTGGCTAAAATTAACAATGCAGTAGAAGACGGCACCTTAGCAGAAAACGAAACACTTCTGAATGCATTTGCTTACGCTAAAAAAGAAAATAAGAAAATCCATATTATGGGTTTGGTATCGAACGGAGGAATACATTCTTCGCAAGCCCACCTTAACCATTTAATTGAAATCGTTGAACAAAATCAATTAGACAATGTCTTTATTCATGCTTTTACAGATGGTCGTGATACAAATCCTACTACCGGTATAAAATACATTTCAGATTTAGTAAATGAACTAGAAGGAAAAAGGACCAAACTTGCGAGTATGATAGGGCGTTATTACTCCATGGATAGAGATAATCGTTGGGAACGAATCAGCGAAGCTTACGAACTTCTTGTAAATGGACATGGAATTGAAACAACGGATTTTGTTGAAGCGCTTCAAAACTCCTACGATAACAACATTACCGATGAGTTTGTAAAAGCAGTAGTTGGCGTTGATACAGAAGGCAAAGCAATTGCTACAATCGAAGCTAATGACGTTGTTATCTGTTTCAATTTTAGAACTGATAGATGTCGACAAATCACGCAAGCATTAACACAAGAAGACCTTCCTGAATTCAATATGTCTACAATAGATCTTCACTACGTTACCATGACGAACTATAATAGCAAATTCAAAAACGTGAATCTTATTTTCGACAAAGACAACATAAAGATGACTATGGGAGAAGCCGTTTCTAAACAAGGAGGAACTCAGCTACGAATTGCCGAAACAGAAAAATACCCACACGTTACTTTCTTTTTCTCTGGAGGTAGAGAAGAAAAATTTGAAGGTGAAAGTAGAAAGGTTGCTCCGTCTCCTAAAGTTGCCGCATACGATGAGCTGCCCGAAATGAGCATACATGAAGTTACAGCAACCGTAGTTAGCGAAATCAAGGAAAATCAACCCGATTTCATTTGTTTGAATTTCGCGAACCCAGATATGGTAGGTCATACAGGAAATCAACCAGCAATAATTAAAGCAGTTGAAGAAACTGACAGCGCTGTGCGAAAAGTTGTTGAAGCAGGTAGAGCAAATGGATATTCATTTATCATCATTGCAGATCATGGAAATGCTGAACATACTGTAAACGCAGATGGTTCACCTAATACGGCGCACACTACGAACTTAGTTCCCGTATTTATGATTGACGACAAC
>JABSPC010000112.1 GCA_013215515.1 Crocinitomicaceae bacterium | reverse complement strand
TTTACATCTACTACAGAGTGTTTAACCACATCACCGACAGTCAAAACACCACCGGTAATATCAAAGACACCACGATTAGAGTCAGTAATTGTTACCACGTGACCACTCACAGAATATGAATTTACACTCAAAGTATTGGATACACTCGAACCTGATGCTTAACTGGAACAAAAAGATCCGTTACTTGATTCATTAAAATTTGACGCAATTTATGTGAACCAGCCGCTTCTGCAATATAAATTGTGTCCTCAGTTGGCGACATAACATACAGAGACAGCCTGTTTTATCCAATAGACCGCGACGGAAAGGAAATGACAAAACACAGATCGAAACGAATGTTCTTTTTTGAAGAAGGATTGTCATTTTTTCAAGACCAAAGCGAATTGTGCGGTTTTTGGTAATTATGCCGGTGAAATTATCATTCCTGCAGAATATACTTATTTCAGATATGGTTATTTCAAGAACGGAACTGTAATAATGAAAAAGGGTGAAATTATCGCCCCTTTTCTTTATGATGTACTCTATAACTTTAGAAATGGATATGCCTTGGGAAAACGAGATGGCAATTACTTTTTCATTAACCGAATGGGAAAAGAAGTATTGAGTTCACAGGACAAATGATTCAGAACCTGGAAGGAGTAATTGGATATTAGAATTTAGAAGAAAGAAGAAAGAATGTCCAACATCTAAATTCTAAAGCATCTAGAACCTCATTTATAGAATCAAACGTGTAAATTCTTCAAATGGCTCATTACTTGTCAAATACAAGGGATTATCAATTCTCACATCTTTAAGCACCACTTTTAGATCCTTGATATTCTTAATATGTTTAGACTTTACTATTATCGAGAGAGCTGTCGATTTCACCGTTATTAGGTGGTCACTGTCGATTCCCCATCATAAACTATCGTTTCTTCTTTTGTTGATAAATCCTTATTATCAATGAAAACTATCGGCTTATTGTCTATAAAAACTTTGTACATTTGCGCCCATGATTTTAAATGAAGACAAGGCAAAAAAAGTAGCAGAATTTTTGCTTCAAATCAAAGCGATTAAACTGAGCCCTAATGATCCGTTCACATGGGCATCAGGTATTAAATCACCGATATACTGTGATAACAGAGTTACTTTATCCTACCCAAATATCAGAACTTTTATTCGCCAATCATATGCTGAAAGCATCTTGGACCATTATGGCAAACCAGATGTGATAGCAGGTGTTGCGACAGGAGGAATTGCTCTAGGAGCATTGGTAGCTCAAGAACTAGGTCTTCCATTCATTTACGTTCGTAGTTCTGCAAAAGAACACGGTTTGGGAAATCAAATTGAAGGTTTCTACGAAAAGAGTCAAAAAGTTGTTGTGATCGAGGATCTTATTTCGACGGGGGGAAGTAGCCTGAAAGCTGTTGACGCATTAAGAGATGCAGGCCTCGAAGTTAAAGGACTCGTAGCCATATTCACATACGGATTTGATGTTGCTCATGCTAATTTCGCCAATTCTGAATGTCCGTACGTAACATTGTCTGATTACAATACGGTGGTGAGTATGGCTTTGGATAGCAATCTTATTTCTAAAGCTGATTTAGAATCATTGAAAGAATGGAGAAACAATCCTAAAAAATGGAGACAATAAATCATGACGATCAAAGGAAATACTGTTAATGTTAATGCAAGCCCCGCTGATGTATTTGCATTTTTAGGGGACTCGAACAACATCATACATCTTTTGCCTAAAGACAAAATTTCTGATTTCAAGTCAACGGATGAAATGTGTTCATTTAAAGTTCAAGCTGGTGTAATTATCTCTCTTGTTCAGGACGGAACGAACGATGGCGATACTCTTTTCATGAAGTCAGGTGAAAAATCGCCCTTCCCTTTTCGATTGAGTATTAAAATTGAAGAGTCAGGCGATCATTCAACGGGATATATTCAATTTGATGGCGAAGTAAATGCTTTCCTGAAAATGATGGTTGAACGACCGTTGACCAACTTATTCAATTACATGACTGATAAACTGCGAGAGCAATTCAGCGAATAAATCGTATTTCTTTAAGAGAATAATGTACCTCACCCCTTGATTTTTCGACGCGCAGTCGCCCGTTTGGAGCTACACCCAAAATTGTCCCCTCAAAAAGGCCTTCCTTGTCCTCAAACGAACTTTTCTCATTAAGCAAATGAAGTCGCTTTAAATAAGCATCTTCCAGTTTTGGATTCGTTAGCCCCCCTTCTAAAATCGTATTTAACGATTTTATAAAAGAAAACAGAACATCATCGATTGAGCGGTGAATTCCAGTTTTCAAAAACAAACTCGTCGCTTCAAGATTTCCAAAATCACTTTGATTGACATTTAGACCGATCCCAATTATAGATTTTTGGATGAAAGAACCGCTTACTTTATTCTCAATTAATATCCCCGCAATTTTTTTATCATTTACGTAAATATCATTTGGCCATTTAATTGCCGTTGGAATGTTAAATTTTGCCAAAAAATCTACCAATGAAACGGATACGAGACGTGTTAAAAAGAACTGGTAATTTACTGACAGATTGACGTTATCAAGAAACACCGAAAAAGTAAGGTTTTCTCCAGGTTTAACAAGCCATTCAGCGCCCATTTGCCCTCTGCCATTCGTTTGTTCAACTGCCATTATTACCGAGCCGTGAACCAATTCACCGCCCTTTATGAGATTGGCAGTATAATTGTTCGTAGAATCTACAGATTCCAAACGGACTATTTTACGACCTATTTGCTCCATGCATTTTAACAGTTAGTGAAATCAAACGTAAGGTTTTCTTTAAATATAAAGTTAGATTTGTAAAGGTATAAAAAAGGTCAATGAGTAAAGATATAGAAGACAACGAATCAAAAGTCCTATGCGATGCAATCGTAGAAGGAATGCAGGAAAATAAAGCACAGGACATCGTGGTTTTGGACTTAAGAGAAATAGACAGTGCTGTCTGCGATTTCTTTGTGATTTGCAGCGGTGAATCTACAACCCAAGTTGAGGGTATTAGCTCTACTGTAATGAGACATACTAGGACAGAATTATCAGAAAAACCTTGGAGTGTTGAAGGTAAAACCAACAGAGAATGGGTACTCATGGATTACGTTAGTGTTGTCGCGCATGTATTCTACCATGAAACAAGAGAATTTTTCGATTTGGAAGATTTATGGTCTGACGCCGTCAGAACAGATATCCCGAATTTGAATTAATAAAAGATTTTTAAAATAACATGAGCGAAAAGAAAGACAAAAAGAAAAGTCCATTTTCTATATATTGGATTTATGCTGTCATTGGAGTTGCCATTATTGGGGTTCAATTATTTATGTCCTCTAGTTCGAGTACGCCGGTAAATACGGATGAAGTATTCTTCGAGATTGTTCAAGCGCAGGGAATTGAAGAAGTTGATTTCATAAACAGGGATCGAATTGATTTCAAACTGAATGAGGCTGGGGAAAAATTCGTTAAAAGTCGATCAGAATCTCGATACGCACCTTTGAAAGAAGCAATAAAAAATGGCAGTGGAAAGAGCAACGGAG
>JABSPC010000111.1 GCA_013215515.1 Crocinitomicaceae bacterium | reverse complement strand
ATTGGCATGTTCTCTGTCCCGAAATAGATTAATGCTCCAGCTGAGAATAAACTTAGTACTGCATTTACCCCAACGGCTATCTTCATTTCTTTTTGTGAAATGATTCCAGATTGTACTGCTCTTTCTGGTCCAACCCGATTGTCATTGTCTGTTCCTTTTGCTCCATCACCTAAATCATTAGCCAAATTCGATAATGTTTGAAATAATATCGTTGTCACCATTGCCAAAGAAAATATAATTGGGTTCCAAAATTCCTGGTAATATGCAACTGCCGATCCAGCAATAATTCCTGAAAGAGAAAGAGGTAAGGTTCTTAAGCGTAATGCGCTTAACCATGCTTGACTTTTTGACATATCACAAATCTAACATCATTATTGAATTTATTATTTGTGCACGCATAGTAAAATGCATATATTGACAATATGAAATTGAATCCCAGTGAATTCGCGTTGTCAAAAATGCTCAATATTGAGTTTCCCATTATTGTAGCCCCAATGTTTTTGGTGTCTAATAAAGAGATGATTATTGAAGCTATTAATGCTGGTGTTACTGGGGCTATTCCAGCTTTGAACTATAGATCTGTTGAAGAACTGAGAACGGCAATTCAAGAAATTAAGAAAGAGACAAAGGGCTCATTCGGAATTAATATTATCGTCAATAAATCTAACTTCCTTTATAAGGACCAACTTAGAGTCTGCTGTGAAGAAAAGGTCGACTTTTTAATTACCTCGCTTGGTTCCCCGGAAGACACGATTAAGATGGCCCACGAAAATGGTGTTAAAGTCTTTTGTGATGTTGTCGATGTCAAGTATGCAAAGAAAGTTGAGTCTCTAGGCGCCGATGCAATTATTGCTGTTAACAAAGAAGCAGGCGGGCACTCTGGACCAACTTCATATATGGAATTAATTCCATTGTTGAAAGCAGAATGTAGTATTCCTATAATTTCGGCAGGAGGTGTGGGCAACGGTCTCGAGGTTAGAAAAATGCTTGATCATGGAGCAGATGGATTATCAATCGGATCAATGTTTATCGCTTGTGACGAATCTAAAGTTTCAAACGAGTACAAACAAGCCTGCGTCGATTATGGAAAAAAGGATATCGTAATGACAACCAAATTGTCAGGAACGCCATGTACGGTGATTAATACACCTTATGTTCAAAAGGTGGGAACGAAACAAACAGGATTCGAGCGGTTTCTAAATAAGAACAAGCGATTAAAAAAATGGATGAAGGCGCTAACCTTCGTTCGTGGATCTAAACGTCTTCAAAAAGCCGCATTTAGTTCGACGTATAAAACAGTTTGGTGTGCAGGCCCGTCAATTGAACATGTAAAACAAATTCGTCCAATGAAAGAGATTGTTAGTCAACTAATTCGAGAATATGAAAAAGGAGAATAACGAAATTTCATTAAAATCAATGAAGCGCAAGCTTTGGCTACTTGGAATGTTTAAAATTCCTATGGTTGGATTTGTGCGTCCTCGGTTGTTGGAATTAAACGATGATTATTCCAAGCTTAAAATTCGACTTAAAAGAAGAACAAAAAACCATCTTGGGTCAATGTACTTCGGCGCTCTTGCTGTTGGTGCGGATCTCGCAGCTGGATTGCATGCTTTTTATTATGCTGCTCAATCTACAAAGAAAATGTCCTTTGCTTTTAAAGGCGTAAAAGCAGAATTTATAATGCGTGCCGAAAGTAATGTGACCTTTGTTTCTAATCAAGGTCATCTCATTAAAAAGGCTGTGGAAAGTGCTTTATCATCCGGTGAAAGAGTGAATCAAGAAATTGAGGTTTCGGCAATTGATGAAGGTGGTAATGAAGTTGCTAAATTCGAAATGATCGTCTCAATTAAATTCAAGTAATCAGTTTCATTTTCTATCTTTGCCTCATTAAAATAAGGAGAGATGAATTACATGACACCCGTAGAACTTAATGATAAGATAAATGCTAAAAGCGATTTGGTTCTTTTAGATATTAGAGAATCTTATGAATTGGATATTTGCCAAATTGGTGGATTACATATTCCAATGGGAGATATTTCTTCAAGGGTGAGTGAAATCAACGCAGATTTCGAAGTTGCAGTATTGTGTCGTTCTGGAAAAAGAGCTGAAGCAGTTGCTAACTATTTGGAAACCGAAGCAGAAATGAAAAAGGTAACTATTGTTTCAGGTGGGATTTTAGCTTGGATCGATACAGTTGATAGCTCATTAGAAGCATATTAGTATGAAAGAAAGATCTCTTTTACAATACTTAATGCTTTCCGTTAGAGGAATGGCAATGGGCGCGGCGGATGTTGTTCCTGGTGTCTCTGGCGGAACTATCGCTTTTATTACCGGGATTTACGAAGAGTTAATCGAAAGTCTCAACAATATAAACCTTGGAGCCGTTAAGATTCTTTTCAAAGAAGGAATCAAACCTTTCTGGAAGTATATTAATGGAACCTTCTTCGTTTTCCTTTTTGGAGGAATTATTATAAGTGTCTTTTCTTTGGCCAAGGCAGTAATGTATTTGCTAGACAATCACGGAGTTTTACTTTGGAATTTCTTCTTTGGATTGATCATAGCAAGTGTTTGGCTTGTTGGAAAAACGATAAAAAAATGGACGCCAGGTGTAATCATTTCGCTTTTGATCGGTACAGGAATAGCATTTTATATTTCAACGATTCAAACTGTTGCTCAAGGAAGTGAAGGCTGGTATATCGTGCTAAGTGGTGCAATTGCAATTTGCGCCATGATCCTTCCAGGTATTTCAGGCTCCTTTATTTTGGTGTTGCTTGGAGCATATCAAGTTGTACTAGAGGCATTGAAGGAAAGAGACTTAATGGTTATAGGACTTTTTGCAATGGGATGCTTTATTGGATTAATGACTTTTGCACGTGTTCTTAAGTTCTTATTTTCAAAATACAAAGAAATTACAATCGCTTTACTAACTGGAATTATGATTGGTTCCTTATATAAGGTATGGCCATGGAAAAATGCTTTTGGTAAAGTTATCGTGGAGCATTCGGACGGAAAGAAAGATTATATGATGGCGAATGTTCTTCCTAACGATTTTGTTGGTGACGCACAATTATGGATGGGAATTGGCTGTGCTGTTATAGGATTGGCGTTAATTGTTATTCTAGAACGTTTCGCTCCAAAGAAGTCATGAAGAAGTACGGTTTAATAGGAAAGTCATTAGAACACTCATTTTCAAAGTCTTTTTTTGAAGGCTACTTCGAAAAGAACAACATCTCAGGAACATATAGGAATATAGAGTTGCAGACAATAGAGGACTTCGTTGGGATTCGAGATTCATTCGATGGGTTCAATGTCACCATTCCCTATAAGCAAACTATAATTCCTTTTCTCGATGAATTAACCGATGAGGCCAATTTTATTGGCGCTGTTAATGTCGTCCAATGTGTTGATGGAAGGTTAATGGGCCATAACTCGGATGTTTTCGGTTTTCATCAATCCATTAAGCCTTTCTTGACGAACAAGCATGAACGCGCTTTAATCTTAGGAACTGGTGGAGCGTCAAAAGCAGTTGAATTCGTTCTTAAGCAAATTGGATTGGATGTGATTTTCATTTCAAGAAGCCCTTCTGGTGAAAATGAGTTTTCATACGAGGACATAAATGAGCATATGCTGAGAGCATGTAAAATAGTAGTGAATACAACTCCTGTTGGAACTTTTCCAAATGTGGGTGATTGTGTTTCATTTCCATTCGAGTTTCTTACTCAAGAGCATTTGGTTGTTGATTTGATTTACAATCCAGTAAAGACAATGTTTCTTCAATCTGCAGAAGAGAATAATGCGACTATTATGAATGGCGAAACAATGCTAAAACAACAAGCACTAAAGTCGTACCAGATCTGGACGGCAGAATAAGTGAAAAAATATCTTAATGTCAGAATTGAAACAATTAATAGCTAGCGGTCGAAATGTATCTCTAGAATTTTTCCCAGAAACGGAGAATCGCTTAAATCTCGCGAGAACTCTAGTTGCGTTCGCGAATACAAACGGAGGGACAATTCTGATTGGTGTAGATAAAAAAGGGAAGGTTGTAGGCAGCAATCCAGAAGAGGATGTTAAAGAAATTCAAGACATTGCTACTAATGAATGCTTTCCTATGGTTGAAATTGAGTCGAGAACTGTTAATGATGGACGACACCTGGTTCTTGAAGTTGAGGTGAAAAAATCGAATCCTAAGCATAAATCAAAAGGAGATGATGGACAATTGAGCTTTTATCATCGAATCAAGGATCACACTTTAATAAGTAATCGTGTAATCATTCATTTATGGAAATCACAAGATGAAGCTACGCCGAAACCAAATGAATTGAATGGTGATCTACAGCATGTATTAAAACTAGTAGAGGAATACGCCCCTGTTACAATTTCTAAAATATTTCGGTTTTCAGCACTCAATAAGAATGATATTAATGCATACCTCGCGGAGTTAATCCATTGGGAGTTGGTATATTGTGTCATTGTTGAATCTGGAGTTGCTTATTCAATTCACAAATAAATTTGCTATTATTGCGCCGAATAAGAACACTAAGTTACTATGAGTAAGTCTATTTATACCATCGGAATTGGTTTGTCTGTTATCTTTTTCTTGGTTTGTGGTTACTATTTTATAGAAGCTGAAAAAGCGACTGTTATAATGTATGGTAATTATACGTACTTGGAACAAGCTTCGAGAGATTATGGATTTGAACTTGGGCCAGGTAGAGATGAACTTTCTACTCAGGTAGGGTTATTGTCACTTCTTTTTCTAGGCTATTTTATTTTTATGAATATTACAGGGCTAAGGAAAGTGAAAACCAAATCAATGAAGACAAGTTCAATTATTGCTTTGAGTTTAACTGGGATAATTCTATTGTGGAACTTCGCGATGCTAAGTTCTCCTGGAGCTATGTCATTTGATGAAATTGGAATGGCGTGGCTCGGATATTGTGTAGTCATGTTCATTATAGCAATTATCGGGTTTGGTCAAAGTTCGAAATACAATAAAATTAAAGGATCTGAACAAGCGCCTTTTAATATAGAAGATACGAGTGAATTATTAGATTCATAATAATGTTTAATAAATTTTGAATTCTTTCTTTCTTTCGTATCTTGGAAAGATTACAAAATATTAATACACATAGAAGAATATGGGAAGACCAGCAACGAAGCCGGCGAGATTGAAGGATGGTTTTTATATAGAAGTTAAGAACCAAGGAAGTGGAGGTATCTTGATTAGAAGAGATACAAAAGAGCAAATGCAAATGGCGGCAGAAGATTATTCAAGAATGAAACAAGTTACTGTACTCGGAGAAATGAAGAGTGATAAGTGGCTTGATAAGGTGAAGAATAAGAAAAAATAGACTTTAAGTCTTTATCGAATAGAGGGGTCTTCGTTAGAAGGTCCCTTTTTTTTCGCCTGCATTATCTTATTAGTTAGACAGTTATAAAGTAGATGAGAAAAAATGTAAAAAAGATTGAGAAAAGTCATTGCAGGTAAGGAAAGACTACATACCTTTGCCCCCGCTTAGAACGATAAGCGAAGTACAATTGAAAGACTAATGGTGATTTGTAAAACATTTTAAATAAACTTTCGTAGAAGCTTGTTTATGTGAATTGAGCACCTATCTTTGCCCCCGCTTATAACGATAAGCAGACGGAATTTAAAAGAGAAAAAATTTTTAAAAAGTTTTCAAAAAAAGCTTGT
>JABSPC010000110.1 GCA_013215515.1 Crocinitomicaceae bacterium | reverse complement strand
TTAAAAAGGAACTCAAAGGTCGATACCCTAAGCATGTGTGGCCAGAAGACCCTTCTAAGGAGCCGGCAATTCGTGGCGTGAAAAGGCGGAAAAGCTAATTTTATTGCGATGAAGCATCGCTTTTTTCACCTTCAATCTTAGAATCACTTTCTTTATATTAATTCAATAGCGTCCTAAACGTTTATGAAAGATAAGCTGATCAACGGTTTTACTGACTATCATAGCCAACAAACGATCATTTCAAAAAAGAACCCCCTGATAGTTTTGAATAGGAGGGGGATCATTACATTCTTCAAAAGGATTGTCTATCCATTGCTGCAAATGGATTTTAACAAAGAGATTGAGCCTGATGAATGCCACCAGATTAGATAAATGCCAATTGAACTTAGCCATTGCTTTGAGTGCTTTCAGCACAAGTATCGTAATCAGAGCGGTCCATATCTGTATCATTACCGCATTTTGACTTGTACCAATAAATGATTTGATATGGAGTAGTTGTTTTATCTCTCTGAAAAATATTTCCACCTGCCACCTGCTTTTGTATAGTTCGCTTATGGTGTTTGCTGTCCAAGACATTTGATTGGTGATCACTTCAATGACCTGCCCATTTTCCTCATCCCATATTGCAACCCTTCTTAGGGGCTTTGAGTACTTCTTTTTTGATTGAATTCCAGAAAGCTTAATGATTTCGTCTTTGAGCACGTGTTGATGTCTGTTTTTTGGCAACTCATTTTCTTTAACCCCAGTGAATTGGATGTTTTCTTTGTGTCGAACCACAAAATATACTCCCTTGCTGTCCCAAACATTTAGTAAGGAAAAGTCATTGTAAAACCGATTAGCTACAATCACACTCCTTTTTAGTAGCGGTATATCATAGGCGCCTTTATTGTCCGCTGTTTTCCCATCTGTAATATTCACATAAGCCGGTAGATTCCCATCAAAATCAAGTAACGTATGCATTTTTACTGCTCCTTTGGCAGACTTGTATTTAGCCCAGTCAAACAAACTCAAACAAAGGCTTATTGTAGTTGCGTCTAAAAGAAAAATCTTTGACTTTATTCTGAATTTTACTTGCTTAAATTCGGCTTGCTGTCCTAAACTTTTAAACAGGCAGTAGTAGTAATCCCTAAACAGTTCCCAGCTCCTATGCTTGTTTTGATAACCTATAGTGGATTTGGATGGAGCCTTGCTGATTCCCATATGATTTAGATTGCCTGTTGCCGATTTAATCCATAACTAATGTCACGTAAAGATTGACTTTTGGCAAACTGGCAGAATAGCATGGAGACTAAATGTGTCCAACTATCATAACCTTTCTGGTGTTTGTCTGTGTCATGCTCTTTAACAAGACCATTAAACTTTACTCGGTCTAGTTTTCTTATAATCTGTGAGAACAATGTTATATTTGACATCGAGAGGAGGGGTTTTTGGTATGCAACTCAAAGATATTTGAGATACAGAAATTACTCCTCTTTTTTTCTCCTTTCTATAAAACGTTTAGGACGCTATTGATTTTTTTACATACAATTATGAAGAAATCTATTTCCTTGATTGTGTTTACAATAATGCTCTCTGTAACAAGCACATCTCAATGTGTTATTACCGCGTTAAACGTTACACTT
>JABSPC010000011.1 GCA_013215515.1 Crocinitomicaceae bacterium | reverse complement strand
TCTATAAAATTGAAATGGACGGTTCTGGAAATCAAGCTATCAGTTCAGAAACAGGAAGCAATGGTGCTAGATTTTCGAATGGAATGAAATACTTCATCAAAACATACTCAGATGCGAATACTCCTGCTGTTTATTCATTATGTGATAATACGGGGAAAGAATTGATTGTTTTAGAAGACAATGCTGAATTGAAAAAAAAATTAATTCGTTACAATCTTAGCGATAAGAATTTCATAACATTTAAAGGACATGACACTGAATTGAATGGATGGATGATAAAACCGCCCAATTTCGATCCTTCTAAAAAATACCCGGTTTACATTAACATATATGGCGGACCAGGAGCAAACACAGTTTCGGATTCATGGGGAAGAAATTATATGTACCATCAACTATTGGCACAAAAAGGATATATCGTTGTTTCTGTTGATCCTAGGGGGACCATGTACCGAGGTGCTAACTTTAAGAAAAACACGTATTTGCGATTGGGTAAATTGGAAACAGAAGACTTCATTGCCGTGGCAAAAGAACTTCAAGGAATGGACTTTGTTGATCCAACTAGAATTGGAATAATGGGATGGAGTTATGGTGGATTCATGACATCTTTGGCGATGACAAAAGGAGCTGATTTCTTCAAAATGGGAATTGCAGTTGCGCCAGTTACGAACTGGAGATATTATGACAATATCTATACAGAACGATTTATGAGAACTCCTGCGGAAAACGCAAGTGGTTATGACGAAAATTCACCGATAAATTTCGTTGATCAATTAAAGGGAAAATATCTTTTAATTCATGGTTCTGGAGATGATAATGTACACTATCAAAACACGATGGAAATGATCAACGCGATGGTCTCAGCCAACAAACAATTCGACTTATTTATTTACCCAAATAAAAACCATGGAATCTACGGGGGCAATACGCGCAACCATTTATTTAACATAATGCTCGATTATACATTGGAAAATTTATAGTTGTCAGGCTAACATAATCCCTAAAACACTTGATAGAACGCAAATGATATGGTACTTTAGGCGTCCGAATAGGAAATCATATACTGTATTACGAGAACATGAGTGAAATAGCTAAGATAGAATTAGGGGGTACTTCATACGAATTACCGATTGTAGAAGGAACAGAAAACGAAAAAGGAATAGACATCGGTAAGCTGAGAGGTTCAACTGGTGGATATATAACTATCGATCCAGGGTTTAAAAACACGGGTAGTACTAAAAGTGCTATTACTTATTTAGACGGTGAAAATGGAATTTTGCGCTACAGAGGCTATCCAATTGAACAACTTGCAGATAAGGCAAGTTTCTTAGAAGTTTCTTATCTTCTTATTTACAGTGAACTTCCTACGGCAGAACAGTTAGAGGCATTCAGAGAAAGTATTACAAATCACACATTGGTTCATGAGGACATGAAGCAATTCTTCGAGGCATATCCACCGCAAGCGCACCCAATGGGAGTTTTAGGGTCTATGGTATGTTCGCTTTCTACATTTTATCCTGAATCTTTAGACCCAAATAGGAATGAAAAAGCCGTTGATTTAACGATTCACCGATTAATTGCAAAATTACCTACGCTTGCTGCTTGGTCATATAAAAATGCAATGCGTCACCCATTCATGTATCCAAAAAACGAATTGGACTATTGCGAGAACTTCTTACACATGATGTTCGCAATGCCAACTTCGGATTATAAAATGGATCCTGTTGTCGTTTCAGCTTTGAATACTTTACTAATTCTTCACGCTGATCATGAACAAAATTGTTCAACTGCAACAGTTCGTATGGTTGGATCATCTCATGCTAACCTTTACGCATCTATTTCTGCTGGTATTTCAGCGCTTTGGGGACCACTTCACGGTGGAGCAAACCAAGCTGTAATCGAAATGCTCGAGCAAATTGCTAACGATGGTGGTGATGTTGACAAATGGGTAGCGAAAGCAAAAGATAAAAACGATTCATTCCGTTTAATGGGGTTTGGTCATAGAGTTTATAAAAACTTCGATCCTCGTGCGACTATTATCAAGAAAGCTTGTGATGACGTATTAGATAAATTAGGAGTTGATGATCCGATGCTGGAAATAGCTAAAAAATTGGAGAAAGTTGCTTTAGAAGATGAATATTTCAAAGAACGTAACTTGTATCCAAATGTTGATTTCTATTCTGGAATCATCTACAAAGCGATTAATATTCCAACTGAAATGTTTACTGTAATGTTCGCTATCGGACGTTTACCAGGTTGGATTGCTCAGTGGAAAGAAATGATTGAGAACAACGAACCAATTGGTCGTCCTCGTCAGATCTACACTGGAGAAAACGAAAGAGATTACGTTCCTGTTGAAAACAGATAAAATTATAGAGTACAAAAAAGCCTCTCGGTTAAACCGAGAGGCTTTTTTTATGCCTTATATTTTAATTAGAAGTTATTAATCTTCACTGTTCTCAACGTCCGTGTTTCCGTCTTGATTTTGAAATTTTGCTTTCTTCGATCCTTCATAAATCGAATACTTTCTGAAAGAACACTCTAAGCTTCCGTTATATACTTTAATCTTACGATCTGGTCGAAGCCCAATAAATTTAAATGCCATCATGTTCGATGATATAACCCAGCAATCATACCCCTTCATCTCTGTCTTCATCCAGTTGCCTAAATCCTCGTACATTCTTTCGATATCCTCTTCCTCCCCCATTCTTTCTCCATAAGGTGGGTTTGTAATTACGATTCCAGTATCAGTAGGTTTTTTAGTATCTGCAAAATCATCTACGATAGTTTCTACAAAACGACCAATTGATAATCCACTTAAGTTTCTTCTCGCTTTAGTTACCATTTCCGCGCTGATATCTGAACCTTGAATCACACATGGCAATTCTCGAACTCTATCATTGATATCATCTTGAATTTTATTCCAAGCATCTTCGTCAAAATTGGCAAAGTTCTTAAATGCGTAATGCTGCCTTTCAATTGTCGAAGGAATGCCAGCCGCCATAAGCGCCGCCTCGATCAGTATTGTTCCTGATCCACAAAACGGATCTACAATTGTAGATTTTTTATCCCATCCAGTTAATCTAAGAAGTCCAGCGGCAACAACTTCATTCATTGGAGCCAAGCCCGCTGCTTGACGATAACCTCTTTGGAATAACGGTGCTCCAGAAGTATTCAAGGACACTGTAACGTCGCTCTTATTAATGTACACATCAAATAAAATCTGAGGGCGCTTAACATTTACATCCGGACGTTCGTTGTGTTTTTTTCTAAACGTATCGGCGATCGCATCCTTTACAACAAGAAATGGATACTGAGTATGACTGAATAAATCAGAAAATACAGCTCCTTTCACTGCAAACGTCTTATCGATAGAGAAATATTTTGTCCAATCAATTTTCATACTTTGCTTGTACAAATCGTCTTCATTGCGAATTTTAAAAGTCTCAATTTGAACTAAAACTGAAATAGCGCAACGTAAATGAACATTCAAATAATAAACATCATTCCAATACCCTTTGATTTGAACGGCTCTGTTAAGGACTTTAACATCCTTATAACCAAGCTCTACCATCTCTTCCACAAGAACTTCCTCTAAACCAAACACTGTCTTTAGAGTAATTATCAACTTCTTCCCTTTTGCTTCCTCTTTATTCATCACTTTAACATTACGAGATAATCTCTTACTTTTGTACAAAAGAACAAATTTGAAAGCAAACAAGCTATACATCCTTCTTTTTAGTTTACTTCTAGCTAACCTCGTTCATGCCCAACAAAAAATCGGTTTGGTATTAAGTGGTGGTGGCGCGAAAGGGCTTTCTCACATCGGTGTTTTAAAAGCACTTGAAGAAAATGGTATTCCAATTGATTATATCACAGGAACTTCATCTGGAGCCTTAGTAGGAAGTTTGTATTCCGCTGGATTTAGCCCTGAAGAAATTGAAGCTATTTTCACTACCGAAGATTTCCAAATTATGGTTACGGGTGCAATGAAAACTGATCAACGTTTTCTGCTGCGCGATGAAGCTCCACACCCAGGTGTTGTAAGCGTATCGTTTTCAAAAGACAGTATCTTAACAAGATCGCTTCCCACTAACTTTATTTCATCTGCGTATCTCGATTTTGAAATGATGAAATTATTGGGAACTGTTTCAGCATCAAAAAACAAAAACTTCGATAGCCTTTTTGTTCCTTTTAGATGTGTTGGTTCCGACATTTCAAAAAAGGAATCTGTCGTCTTTTCCAACGGCGATCTTAATGCAGCAGTAAGAGCTTCAATGACATATCCTTTCTTCTTTAATTCAATCCGTATCGATGATGTATTGCTATTCGATGGTGGACTTTATAACAACTTTCCTGCTGACGTTATGTACACGGAATTCGGACCAGACTATATTATAGGAAGTAACGTATCGTACAACGCAGCCCCTCCAAATGAAGATGATTTGATCGGTCAATTAACAAACATGCTCGTAAGCCACTCGAATTTCACATTGCCCTGTGATGAAGGTTTTATAATTAGTCCTGACAGCTATGGTTCTTCATTTGATTTTACTCGTGTCAAGCAATTGATCGCAGATGGATACAATTCTACAATGGAATCTATGGATTCTTTAAAGATGTATATCGAAAATAGAATTTCTAAGAAAGAAATCAATTCACGTAGAATTGAATTTAGAAAAGATATTGTGCCTCTAGAAATTACACAAGTATCAAGTTCATCAAAAGATAAGGAGGTTAAATTTGTTCAGAAATCTCTTATTCGAAGTAAAAGAAATGAACGACTTAACCTTACCGAATTGGAGAAGCGTTATTTTCGATTGCAAGCCGCGCCACAAATAGATTTTTTGTTTCCAACTTTAACATTAATCAACGACTCCACCTACGGATTAGATGTTGCCGTTCGCAAGGCACGAGACTTTAAAGTAGACATCGGAGGACACCTTTCTTCGCGCCCTGTGAATACTGGATATTTTGGGATTTCGTACCATACGGTCAATAAGATCAGTACTAGAACAAAACTTGAATCTCATTTTGGTAAATTCTATGGGGTTGCAAAGGCATCCTTTACAATAGACCTTCCGGCCGTTTATCCATTTTCCATAACGGGCTACTTCGCTTTAAATCGCTGGGATTATTTCAGAAGTTTTGCGACATTCTTTGAAGATGTAAAACCATCATTTCTAGTTCAAAATGAGATCTACGCAGGAGCTCAATTCTCGCATCCTATCAGCAATAACATAACGAGTACATTCGATGGTAGAGGCTTCCAATTAAATGACAATTATTATCAATCAGAGCAATTCACCAATACAGATACGCTGGACGTAACCAATTTTGACGGCTATTCATTCAGTTGGAGCCTGACTCAAAACACACTTAATAGAAAGCAATTTGCCTCAAGTGGTCACTATTTTCGATTTAAAGCGAGATATGTTAACGGAAATGAACACACTAACCCAGGTTCAACCTCTATTAATCCAGTTGAAGTATTTAAGGAACACAATTGGATAAATTTAGGGCTTGACTACCAGTCCTTTTTGATTGACCGACCGCATTTTCACCTAGGGATTCAAGGACAAATGGTATTTAATAGCCAAACTCTTTTTGCAAACTATACCGCTTCTATTCTATCTATGACCGAGTTTTCATTAGTTCCAGATGCCAAAACATATTTTCTAAAAGAATACCGATCTCCTCAATTTATTGGTGGAGGGTTGAACACCATTTTCACAGTTAAGAAAAAAATTGACCTTAGAATAGACGCCTTCATATATCAGCCGTTCATCCAGGTAATTCAAAATACGGATGGAACATTAGAACTATCTCAGCCTTTCAAAGGCGAAACATTTATGGCTTCTGCCTCAGCTATCTACCACAGTTTTATTGGACCAATTCGTTTTACATTCAATTATTTCCCAAAGCAGGTTAACCCGTTTGAATTGCAATTTAGTATAGGACATGTGATCTTCAATGAGCGTGCAATTCGCTGAGATAAATGTATATTTGCCATCATCAAATTGAGGTATGGAAAAAATTATCTGCGGTATTCAACAAATGGGAATCGGTGTCCCAGACGTACAAGAAGTATGGAAGTGGTATAGAAAATTCTTTGGAGTCAATGTTCGCGTTTTCGAAGAAGCTGCAGATGCACCATTAATGACTCGATATACTGGAGATACAGTTCATTCTCGAACTGCAACATTGGCCTTGAGTATGGAAGGTGGTGGTGGATTCGAGATTTGGCAATTTACTTCCCGCACAACCGAAAAATCAAAATTTGATATCTCTTTGGGAGATTATGGACTTTACAGTTGCCGAATAAAATCGAGAGATGTTGAAGCCTCATACAATTACTTCAAATCAAATGGTGCTGAAATTCTAGGTGAATTAGGCACTACTCCATCAGGTGAAAAAACTTTTTTTGCCAAAGACCCAAATGGTAATATTTTCAATATTGTAGAAGGGAAAGGATGGTTTAAAGACACCAAACATGCTTCTAAATGTGGAGCTGTTGCTGGAGCTTTGATCGGAGTAAGCGATATCGACAAGGCCCTTCCTTTGTATCAAGATATTCTAGGATATGAAACAATCGAGTATGATGAAACAGGAACTTTTGACGATCTAAGCAGATTACCGGCTGGAAATAAAAAAGTACGCCGTGTGTTATTATCTCACAAGCAAGAAAGAAAAGGACCTTTTGCAAGATTATTAGGCCCAACACAAATAGAATTAGTACAAGCAATTGAGCGAGAAGATTGTCAGTCAATATTCAAAGATAGATTTTGGGGAGACTGGGGATTTATTCATCTCTGTTTTGATATTCAAGGCATGGATAAATTACAAGCGGAATGTGAAGAAAAAGGCTTTCCATTTACCGTTGACAGCTCAGACACATTCGACATGGGCGAGGCTGGCGGTCGGTTTTCGTACATCGAAGACCCAGATGGAACTTGGATTGAATTTGTTGAAACACACAAGGTTCCTGTCATGAAAAAATTGGGTTGGTATATTTATCTCAAGAAACGCAAACCAGGTAAACATTTACCCAATTGGATGCTTCATGCAATGGGAATGAACAAGGTAAAAGACTAGTTATTGATTTAACAATGCAATTTATTGATTAAACTGTTTTTTTTGAATGGCTTAATTTCATAACTTTGGGGAATACTCAGAATGAAAATGAAAAATTATATACTTGGCTTATTCTCCATAGCCGCCCTAGCAGTTTTGCTACAGTCTTGTAATGAAGACATCAATATCACTGGTGATTTTGAAGAGACAGCAGTTGTTTACGGATTAATTGATCAAGCAGATTCAGTTCATTTGATTAAAATCACAAGAGCATTTATCGGCCCTGGAAACGCGTTAGAAATATCTACAATCCCAGATTCAAATTACTTTGAAACTATTTCAGCGACAATTACTGAAAAGATTAATGGTTCTACATTTAGAATTTGGACGTTGTTTGATACTATAGTAGAGAAAGATACTGACGGTATCTTTTATGCTCCAGATCAAAAACTATATGCTTTTTACACAGGTGCAAATGACAATAGTGACTCACCAACTGGTCAAGATATTTTAGATAATGCTACTTATCATTTGGACATTGATGTAAACAACGGTT
>JABSPC010000109.1 GCA_013215515.1 Crocinitomicaceae bacterium | reverse complement strand
GATTCAGGAACAAATGACAACTATAGCAGAAAGCACTGTAGAACTAAGCGAAAAAAGCCAGGCAATCGGAGATATTATTGTAACAGTTAACAACCTTGCCGAACAATCAAACTTGCTGGCAGTGAATGCCTCTATTGAAGCAGCAAAAGCCGGTGAGCAAGGTAAAGGCTTTAATGTGGTTGCCCTGGAAATCAAAACTTTGGCGGATCAATCTAAAGAGGCAACATTGCAGGTACAAACTGTTCTGAACGAAATTCAAAAAGCCACCAGCAGCACTGTAATGGTTACAGAGCGAGGAGCAAAAATAGCGGAGAGTGGTCTTGCTCAGTCCGCTGAGACCAAGGTTGCCATCGAAACTCTCCTAAACAATCTTAATGATGCTGCACAAGCTTCAGCTCAAATTGCAGCATCCAGTCAACAGCAATTGGTTGGAATAGAACAAATTGCTCAAGCTATGGCGCTTATTGGTGAATCCACTCAGCAATCTGCGGCCGGATCCAATCAAGTTGAAACAACTTCTCAAAGTCTTAAGGAGTTAAGTGAAAAGTTACAGTCTTTAGTAGGGCAATACACAGTTTAATGACAAAGCAATATCCAGGAATTTAATTTTTTTACAGAAATATAGGATGGAAAGAAAGTCAGCATGAACAATCAAGATGATGATTTTAAGAAAAAACTTCTTTTAATGTTCAAAGAAGAAGCCAAAGAACATATTGAAGAAATTATATCTGGACTTTTGGAACTCGAAAAAAGGCCTGAAAAAAAACAGCAACAAAAACTCATTGATACCGTTTTTCGGGCAGCTCATTCACTAAAGGGAGCGGCCCGGGCAGCAGATCAAATTTCCATAGAAACAATTTGCCAGTCACTGGAAAATGTGTTTTCTATTTTAAAAAAGAAGGAATTAAATACAACGCCTCATGTGTTTGAAACGCTTTACGGGGTCATAGATTCAATTAAAAGGCTTATTCCTGATAAACAGGAAACACTCGTATCATTTGATGTATCTAGTACTATTGACACTTTAAACAGCTTAAACCTTGCAGAAGGTAGAAAAACCATTAAAAAGAAAGAGAAGGCCGTGCAGGCAGGCAAGTCGGGCCTTGAAAAGCAAAAGGCTCCCCAGCCTGCTTTGAATACTGATTTACAAACAAAAACGTTAGAAACAGTCAGGGTTTCTACAGAGAAGTTGGAAACATTATTACTCGAAATTGGGGAATTGGTTTCTATCAAACAGTCTATTAATCAACGATCCAGAGATCTTACTGAAGCGAATAAATTGATTCAGCATTGGAATAAAGAATTGTATAAAATCTATCAGATAGCACTGGGTCTTCAAAAAAGGCAAAGTACGAGTATTTCCACCGGCAAACAAGGTAAAGCAAATATGCAGTTAGGAGCTATTGTCGATTTTTTATTTTGGAGCCAAACCTATTTCAAATCCTTTGATGGAAAGTTAACAGACATTATACATTCTACTAAAAATGATCACCGAGTAGTGGAAGGAATGTTTGATAGTCTTCAAGATGAAATGAAACAAGTCCTAATGCTGCCGGTATCTCTATTTCTTAAAACATTTTCAAGATTTGT
>JABSPC010000108.1 GCA_013215515.1 Crocinitomicaceae bacterium | reverse complement strand
GATGGTGCTGATGCAGTTATGTTATCAGGCGAAACTTCGGTTGGTAAATACCCTGTAGAGGTTATTAAAACAATGTCCAACATCGTAAAAGAAATTGAAACTTTCGAGGGCATTTACAATAAGGAAGAAGCTCCAGAGAAAGATCAAAATCGATTTATTACAGATTCCATTTGTTTCAACGCAGTTCGTTTATCAAGACGGGTTGAAGCCGATGCAATTCTAACAATGTCATTTACTGGGTATACCGGATATAAAGTTGCTTCCCAGCGACCAAAAGCGGCCATTTTCGTTTTTACAAGTAACAAACAGATTTTAACGCAACTCAACTTAGTTTGGGGAGTTAAAGGTGTGTATTACGATAAAACAGAAAGCACCGATAACACCATTTTAGAAATTAAAGCCATTCTAAAAGAAAAAGGAGTTCTTAAAGAAAATGATCTGGTCATTAATATTGCCTCAATGCCTATTGAATCTCACGGTAACTCAAACATGTTGAAATTAAGTCATGTTGAATAATAAGTTAATTAGTGTGTACAAGTTTTAACTACTCTCAATAGGGTTTGGTTGAATTTATCAATATTTTTGTTGGCCTAAGAATTATAATTAAGATGAAACTATTACTAATATTCTTGTTCACCGTTGTTGCACTCTCTGCGCAATCGCAGGTGCAGTGTGCGGTTGATGTCACCATAAACGAAGGTGACACCCTTGAAATGTGTAAAAACGCATCAGTACCTATCACTGCCGTAAACGGATTCGTTTCATATGCTTGGACAGGGCCAAGTACTGGAATCGGACAAACATTAATTCCAATTTCTTCAGGATTGTATATCCTATCCGCAGCTGATGGAGTTGGATGCATTTCATTTGATACAATCGTCGTTATAATCAATAATCCACCGGCTGATGTAATTATATCTAGCGCTGGAGATACTCTTTGTCAAACCGGAGGGAGCACTACACTTAGCCTTTCTGGATCCTATTTACTTTACGATTGGGGAGGTGGAAATACGGGACCAACTTCAACCGTTACTTCTGGAGGTACGTATACCGTTACTGTTGCCGACGCTAATTTTTGCGTAGCGACTTTCACTTATGATCTTGCGGTAATTGAATTTGCGGTAGATACAACTTATGGTAACTCTTGTACGGCTGGTGCAATACTATTGATAGCAAGTGGAGGCACAACGTATTCATGGTCAACAGGTGAAACTGGAGATCAAATTGTTGTAGCTCCATCTGTAGACACTAACATTACTGTCACAATAACAGCAGGAAGTTGTGTTGGATCAATAACGACACTTGTTACTCCTTCTCCATACTTCGTTTACTACCAAATACAAGACACATTTGTTGTAGCGGCAAACGAATCTGTACTTATTTCAGGACCAGAAGGCTTCAACTCGTACTCTTGGTTTCCAGGAAATCAATTGATAGATACGACAGGACAAGTAGTACATTTCAACGGAACTGAATCACAAATTTTGACTCTAAATGCATTGCATCCTGATGGCTGTATAATGACCTGGACAACTGTTGTTATCATTGTCGATTTAATCGTCCCAAATGGATTCTCACCGAATGGTGATTCGTTCAATGATCTTTTTATTATTCCTGAACTGGACACTGTTGCTGGAAACCTAGTTGTTTGGAACAGATGGGGAGATATTGTTTTTCAAGCCAACAATTACGCAAACAACTGGAACGGAACATGTCAATCTGCACGTTGTATTGGTCAAGGAGAAGATTTACCTGAAGGAACTTACTTCTATCAAGTAGATGCCAAGGGCGTTACAAAAGAAGGATACGTAACACTAAAAAGGAAATAATGAAATTCAAAATTCTACTCTTTATTTGCCTTTTACAAGGATCTGTCTTTGCTCAGAATCATCAACGATTTGCGCAAATGAACTTCGCTCAGGGAATAATGAACCCTGCGGCTTTGGCCATTGATGCAGAATACCAAGTAGACTTGATGTTTAGAAACCAATGGTTTCAATTCGACGGTGCTCCAACAACTTTTGCTGCGAATGGTCAATACGAATTGGATTTCGACATGGCTGTTGGACTGAACTTCTATCATGATCGAATTGGAGCTTCTCAGGCCAATGCCTTTAGTGGACAGTACGCATACCGACTTCACTTCGACAAAAGCAATGCACTCATCCTTGGTCTTGGCATTGGAATGGAAAGTAAAACTTCTGACTACGCAGGAGCAACTTTAAACCAACCTGGTGATCCTGCTTTTGCTCAAAGTTATTCGAAAGTTTTCTTTAATAGTTCAGTTGGTGTTTACTACTATTCTCCAATGTTTTATATTGGTGCTAGTATTCCACAAATGTTCCAAACAAACTTTGGATCGAGTGATGGATTCAACATCGCTACGTGGCATTATTACGCTTCGACTGGAGCTTATCTAGATGCTGGAGACAATTATACGTTCAATCCAAACTTGCAAGTGAAAATGGTGCGAGGCGCGCCCATTCAAGGAGACTTAATCCTAAGAAATACATTTTATGGACGCTTTAGTATTGTAGCAGGGTTCAGCTCTGAAATTGCTATTATCGCTGGAGTTGACATGATGATTACACCATTCCTTAGAGCTGGATATTCATTCAACCACAGTCTTGGTTCTCTTTCTAGAATCTCTGGAATGACAAATGAATTTCACATCGGTTGTGGACTTCCTTACAGAAATTCTCGCTACGACTTTGGAAAACGAAGATACGTTGGCAGAAAAGGTGGGTTTTCAAGAGAATACAAGCACAAATCCCGAAGAAAGAATAGAAGACGGTAAGTCCTAATTCAACTCAAATACTGTTGTTTTTTTGATGTTATCACAATTCCTTCGTCGAAATATGCACAGCTTCGGCTAAAACGCATGATTATTTCACACTATTAGATACTATTCGTTTCATCAAAAGAGATGAGAGATGTATATTTGCACCTCACAATTATTATTACTCGAGATGAACGATTTTTCAAGTAGACACATCGGTCCTAACGCTGAAGAGAAAAAAACAATGTTGGACAAGATTGGTGTTAATTCAATTGACGAATTAATTGACAAGACAATTCCAGCACATATTCGATTGAAAGGTGAACTGAACATTTCTGAAGGAATGTCCGAACAGGAATACCTTGATCATACTAAGGAGTTGGCAAATAAGAACAACGTTTTTAAGTCATTCATCGGTCTTGGATACAATGAAACTATTGTTCCCTCAGTAATTTTAAGAAACATTTTAGAAAATCCAGGATGGTATACAGCATACACACCTTACCAAGCTGAGATTTCACAAGGACGTTTGGAAGCACTATTGAATTTCCAAACAATGGTTCTTGACCTTACAGGTATGGAGTTGGCTAACGCATCTTTATTGGATGAGGCAACTGCAGCAGCTGAGTCAATGATCATGTTCTTTAACAGTAGATCACGTGCAGATGTGAAAGCAGAAAAGAACAAATTTTTCGTTTCTAATACGTTGTTCCCTCAATCAATTGATGTGATTGTTGGACACGCTAAAAGCTTAGGAATTGAATTAACAATAGGAAACGCAAACGAATTTAATGGAGACGATACATTCTTCGGTTCAATTGTTCAATATCCAGATACAAATGGACGCATTGATGATTTGAAGGGGTTCATTTCAAAAATGCAAGCTCAAGAAATTAAAGTTTCTGTTGCTGCTGACATTCTTGCTCTGGTTCTATTGCAATCACCTGGATCAATGGGTGCAGATGTAGTTTGTGGTTCTTCACAACGATTTGGAGTTCCAATGGGATTCGGTGGACCACACGCGGCTTACTTCGCAACAAAAGAAGAATACAAAAGACACATTCCAGGTCGAATCATCGGTGTTTCAAAAGATGCAGATGACAACGTGGCTTTGAGAATGGCTCTTCAAACAAGAGAACAACATATTAAGAGAGGCAAAGCAACATCAAATATTTGTACGGCACAAGCATTACTAGCTGTTATGGCGAGTATGTATGCTGTTTACCACGGACCAACAGGTTTGAGAGATATTGCGTCAAACGTTCATTCATTGGCAACACAAACAGCTAAGGGATTGAAATCTGCTGGAGTAGCAGTTGAAGCGGGGCAGTTCTTTGATACTGTTCACGTAACAAATGTTGATTGTTCAGCGATTAAAGAGGCAGCAGAAAAATTAGAATTGAATTTCAATTACATCAACGATAGTTCATTGTCAATTAGCTTGGGTGAGAACCATACGAGTACTGATGTAAATGCTATATTAAGTGTCTTCGGAGCAGATCAAAATGCTTCTAAAGAAACGACATCATCGTTGGACAATGCTGTTCTTCGTACTGATGCTATTTTAACACACCCAACTTTCAGTCGTTATCATTCAGAATCAAAAATGATGCGTTATTTGAAACGTTTGGAGAACAAAGATTTGTCTTTGGTTCACAGTATGATTCCTTTAGGGTCTTGTACAATGAAATTGAATGCGGCGAGTGAATTGATGCCAATCACGAATCCTCAATTTGGTCAAATGCACCCGTTTGCTCCTTTGGATCAATGTAAGGGATACCACGAGATGTTCCGAGAATTGGAAAGAGATCTTTGTGAAGCTACTGGATTCGCTGGAATGTCATTGCAACCTAACTCTGGAGCTCAAGGTGAGTACGCCGGACTAATGGTGATCAAGGCATACCATGAATCGAATGGAGACACACAAAGAGATGTAATTGTAATTCCATCATCGGCACATGGAACAAACCCAGCTTCTGCGGTAATGGCAGGATTTAAAGTGGTTGTTACAGGTTGCGATGAAAACGGAAACATTGACATTCCTGCGCTTGAAGCGAAAGCGGAAGAATTGAAAGATACTTTAGCTGGATTGATGGTAACGTATCCATCTACACATGGTGTTTACGAAGAAGGAATTAAAGAAATCACGTCTATTATTCACGAACGTGGTGGACAAGTTTATATGGATGGTGCAAACATGAACGCTCAAGTTGGATTGACAAATCCAGGGAATATTGGAGCTGACGTTTGTCACTTGAACTTACACAAAACGTTTGCAATTCCTCACGGAGGTGGTGGACCTGGAATGGGACCAATTGGAGTTGCAGCACACCTTGTTCCTTTCTTACCCGGTTCGGTTATGTCAAGCGAGGCAGGTGGAGAGAAAGCAATTAACGCAATTTCTGCGGCGCCTTACGGTAGTGCATTAATCTTGTTGATTTCTTACGGATACAACAAAATGTTAGGCTGGAAAGGATTGAGACAATCAACTGAAGCAGCGATCATGAATGCAAATTACTTGGCTTCATCGTTGAAAGGGGATTACGACATTCTTTACACTGGTAAAAACGGAACAGTAGCCCATGAAATGATCTTGGATTGTAGAATGTTTAAAGCAGATACTGGTGTTGAAGCTGGGGATATCGCAAAGAGATTGATCGATTACGGTTTCCATGCACCAACAGTATCTTTCCCAGTGGTAGGAACATTAATGATTGAGCCAACGGAAAGTGAAGACAAAGAAGAACTAGACCGTTTCATAGAAGCTATGATCTCAATTCGAAATGAAATCAGAGACATTGTAAATAATAATGGTGACAAGGAAAACAACTTATTGAAAAATGCACCTCACACTGCGGATTGCATTATCAATCAAGAATGGGATTATCCTTATACTCCAACACAAGCGGCTTATCCAGTTTCATATTTGAAAGATTGGAAATATTGGGTTCCTGTTCGAAAAGTAGATAATGCCTATGGCGATAGAAACTTAGTTTGTGCTTGTCCAAGTATTGAGAGTTATATGGTTGAGGAGGAAGCATAATATTTACAGAATTAAAGCCCCGTTTGATTTCTCAAACAGGGCTTTTTTATGCCTTTACTATTTATTAAAATTGTAATTGAGAATTTGATTGAGCTTAACTCCTGATAGTTCAACCTTAGATATTAGTCTCAGTCCCTTTTGTTCAAGTGATTGAGATAATTTTGTTTCCACTGATTGTGCAAATACACCAATTGTCGTCATGACAATCAAGATCGATAGTATCCCTTTCAAGCCCATAGTATAGTAAGTGTAGTTAAGCGTAGTACTCTGGTTGCTTCAATAACGTTTTGAAAACCAGATGGTTGCCTATTACAAGGTGAGAATCGTTCTAAATAAAATAGTATGGGAATCTTTTAGAATGTTACACCTATTTCCTAGCTGAATTCAAGTCACAAATGCAACTTCTGAGTTAAACAATAATTTTTCCATTACTAATATAGGGGTTTCATATTTATATCTCTTTCTGGGTCTATTGTTTAACTTGTTTTCTATTTCGGTAATTCTTTGATCGGTTAT
>JABSPC010000107.1 GCA_013215515.1 Crocinitomicaceae bacterium | reverse complement strand
TCAACCGATTTGTAAATAAGATTCATGCTTTCCGCTTCTTTCGCTCCTACTTTATCCCCTGTAAACATTAACGCCAAAGCTTTTTGCATTCCGATAATTCTCGGTAGAAAGAAGGTTCCTCCTGAATCGGGAATGAGACCAATTTTTGAAAACGCTTGAATGAAACTTGCACTTTCCTTCGCGAAGGTAATATCACAAGCCAAGGCGATATTTGCTCCAGCTCCAGCAGCTACTCCATTAACAGCAGCAATTACTGGTTTTTCAATTTCTCTAATCTTCTTTATAATTGGATTGTAATGATCGCGAACAATCGATTGTAATTCAGGTCCATTTGGATCAGTAGCTTCAGCTAAATCTTGTCCAGCACAGAATGCTTTTCCTTCTCCTGTTATTACAACTGCTCTAACCTCATCATTATCAACGCAATCGTCTAAAGCTTTTTGCAAAGCGAGCGCCATTGATTTATTAAACGAGTTAAATACTTCTGGTCGGTTCATTTTTAATTCACAAACCCCATTTGTTATTGATACTATTATTTCCATTCTATAAAGTTATTCTAAGGGCTAAGATAATTAGAATGTAGAAAAGCGCTATTTTTAATCAAATCTAATTTAAATCGAATCGTATGTTTAAAGCGCTTTCATTAATAGCCATTTTATTCCTTGCTAACTCATCCTTTTCGCAAGAAGGTGATGATAGTCAACTTTCAATGATCAAGATGATGGCGGAATATATGGATGATGCCTGGGATATGAAGCCCGATGCTGGTACAGGAAACTTACGCGTTCTAGTAACAAAGGACGGAGTTCCAATGGCTGGGAAACTAGGAATACATGGCGAATTCAGTTTTAGGGCAGAATCTACAATCGGAACAATTCACCTCACATATTTCGATCCAAACCTAAATGGTAAATGGGTGATGGAGGGAATGAAAGCTGGAGATTATAAGATCACAATCAAGGGTAAAACGGACTACCCAAATTTTGTATTCGAGTCTGCGACTTACACGATTACCGATGGCGCAACTCCAATTCTTGAGCTCAAATTTTAATTCGACGAATGGTTGCTATAAATATTGCCTGAATTGTATTCAGAATTACACTTTATAATTGTATCGGAATTCTTTTAATTGGTACTCTAGGCACACTTTTCAATGTCCTGGAATCGTATCCATGGAATGAAGAAATTTTCTCCTTCCACTTACTCGTTATCACCCTATTCCTTGCCAACATTGTTTACATTATTGGGAATCTATTGGAAGGATTGCATTCAAAATTGTGGAAATCAGAACAGAAATTGATTTCTAGGGAAAAGCAATTTTTCAATGTCGCTTTGGTAATTATTGGCATTGAGAATGGGACTTCAATTGTAGTTTATGCTTTGAATGAATTACCGTGATAGAATAAATTTCCTCCGAAACGTCTTAACTCCCCCATTATTGATCATTGAATTAATTTGTAACTTTCGGATATAGTCTAAATAAAACACACTAGTGTGTTTTACTGGCTTGTTAGCAACAATGAAATTGAAACAACTAATAATTATTTTACTTGCGACCATTATGGTTTCTTGTAGCTCTAAGAACAATAAAAATTTGGAAGGCGTTTGGCTTTATCCTGTCGAGGATGAGTTAAATGTTTTATTCTTTCACAAATCAAAAGTCAACATCTACAATATTCATGGTTTTCAAGAATTCAACTATACAATAAACACTGATAATGTTCCATATCAGATTGACTTAATAAGTATTCAAGATTCCAATTATTCTATAAAAGGAATCTATGAAATCGATGGGAGCAATTTGAAAATAAAACTAAATACTCAGCTTAGTTTAAACGCAAATCGACCACAATCATTGAAAGGCATGAATTTAGGCTACTTTGAAAAATCTGATTGGAATACAAAAAAGTTTGACGATTTCTATCAAAAAAAGATA
>JABSPC010000106.1 GCA_013215515.1 Crocinitomicaceae bacterium | reverse complement strand
AGGTTCAAATGAAAACCTCAATGGACTGGTCAGGCAATATTTTAAGAAAGGAACTGACTTCGAAAATATAACCGATCAAAGAATTACCGAAATAGAAAACAAGTTAAACAATAGACCCAGAAAGAGATATAAATATGAAATCCCTATATTCGTAATGGAAAAATTATTGTTTAACTCAGAAGTTGCATTTGTAACTTGAATTCAGCCTGCGTTCTTTCACCCCCTTAATTAAAATAACATGAAAAAATACATTCTTTCTTTTGCCATCCTATTGTTAGCAGCAACGAGCTCTTTCGCTCAAGACATTACTATAACTCTTGCCGGTGGAAGTACAGACATCGCAGGGCAAATCCACACAACTTATCTGACGGTCTATGGAGATGATATGGATCTTGTAGACTTTGACGTGTTCAACAATAGCGGCGTGAACAAAACATGGGTCATAACAAGAAGAATAATGAACGAAACGCCAGGATGGAGTAACTATTTTTGTTGGGGTGCTTTCGGTCAAGCTGGAAATTGCTACGATGCTGAACCAGATGAGTATTTTTATTCTGACACCGTAACTATTGTAGATGGAAATAAAGGCTTGCTTTGGACGTATATCTCTGCGCCAACAACAGGAAGTGCATTGTACAGATATTATATCACATCTGCCGATAGTTCTTCTTACGAAGACTCTGTTGATCTACAAGTAAATGCTTTCGTAGGTATCGATGAATTAAGCGAAAAAGAACTTAGCATCTTTCCTAACCCTTCCTCAAGTGTTCTTCAAATTAAGGCTGATATTATTGATGCTTCATTGACAATAGCAGATCTTACTGGAAGGGTACATTCAGTGCAACCCTTCAATAATGAATTGAGTATTAACGTTGCTGAACTGAACGATGGAATCTACTTTGTTACTGTTTCTAATAAAAATGGTGAAGCAAAAACGGAACGGGTCTTAATACATCATTAAAACGATGAGAACGCTTATCTTGGCTCTTAGCTTCTTCGTTGCGAGCAGTATTCAAGCTCAAAACGAGCTTGTCACTGTTGGGAACATAGGCTCAGGTCTTTACGTTGGACAGGTTCCCGCTGCAAATTTTTCAACCCACAATTTTGTAGGTGAGACTCTTGAGATTAACGCGCCTGGCCCATGTGAAACTCATTATATCTGGTGACTCTCTAGAATGATTATTGTCGAGGAAAAGTGGTGTTAGCCCTACATGGGTAGACGACTTGGTGTTTGGGCTTGAAGCCACTGCATTCGGAACTGCTTTAATGGCTCTATGGATACTAATTTGTGGCTAGCACCAACATTTAACAATTTTATTTTGCCTGTAGCCGATTCAGAAGCTGTAATTCTTGTGCCCTATATTCATCCCGACTTTACCACTCAGGGCTGCGGTACGTAAAGATACTATGTCGGTACTGAACTAGACCGATTCCAAGATTCTGTTGACATACAAGTTTGTCACTATCTAGGAATGGATGAGCTCAAACAAGCAGAAGTAAAAGTGTACCTAAACCCGGCTTCTATTACACTTCAAGTCGAAGCAACAATCTCAAACGCTTCAGTTGTAATCACCGACATGACAGGTAAGCAAGTTATGCAGCAAGAATTCAGTATTGAATCCACAATATATATTTCAGAATTGAAAGACGGAATCTACTTTGTAACCTTTAAAAAACATGATCTATCTGCTAATAAAAAGAAAATAATAATCCACCACTAAGACCTGTTCATCTTCTCAAGATTAATCAGTTCATTTTCATTAACTTTGAGGAAAACTGAACCTTGGAACTTCCTATTCATTACATGACTGCTCTGAAAGCTTCAATAGAAGCTTCGAAAGCAATCATGGAAGTGTACAAAACAGACTTCCTAGCTGTTCATAAAGAAGACGGATCGCCTGTTACTAAGGCAGATATAGAATCATCTAATATAATTGTAAAACACTTAGAGCCAACAGGAATTCCTATTATTGGGGAGGAAACTGAAGCGGCTCCTTACGAAGAAAGAGTTAAATGGAAAGAAAACTGGTGCGTCGATCCTTTGGATGGTACTAGAATGTTCTTGAAAAAGAATGATGAATTCTCGGTAAACATCGCTCACATTGTTCAAAGCAGATCTGTTTTCGGCATAATTGCAAGTCCAACAAAGGAAGAAATTCTTTTTGGGGGTGAAAAATTCGGATCTTTTATCAGCTCATTTAACTCGATTAACACGCCTAGCGATTGGAAAGCTATGAATCCTAGAGCTCAAGTAAAGAACCCTTTAACCGTTACTT
>JABSPC010000105.1 GCA_013215515.1 Crocinitomicaceae bacterium | reverse complement strand
CAGAAGACAATTTCCGTCTCATAAATATGAGTTGGATTGGGTAACTGGTTGATTTCCATGAATAGTACTGCAAGATATCAATTTATTTTGATTGCAACAATAAAGAGTTTAGTATGGCTTTTTAATAAAAAACTATTTTCATTCGGAAGGTAATAACTGGCTATAATGCTGTAATTTCATTCAAGAATGCAGGGTTTTATTTCAGCGTTTTTTTTTTATATCTTTAGTGAGTGACCAAAGAACCATTCATAACTGATAAGATTGTAAAGGCCAATACAACGTTAAGTTGGATTGAACCTGGTATTGTGCATATTGAATGGCGCAAGGAAATAGATATAGAGATTGCTGACATTGACGATCTTACAGAATCTTTCAATGAATTAACGCAAGGCGAAATGGTTAAGGTAGTTTCAGAAATTAGCCGTTTTGTAAATATAACACCGGAAGCAAGATCATATGCCGCAAAGCAATCTCCAAAACTTATTGGATTGGCTTATGTAATTAATGGCTTGGGCCAGAGATTAATACTTAAGTTTTATATCCGTTTAAGAAGGAATCAAAACCCTACAAAAGTTTTTTTGTCTAAGACAGAAGCTGTGGAATGGTTGAGAGAACTTTAGTTTTCATTTAATGAATTTATCCTTTTACGAGACCCCCACCTTCCGAGCTTGTGAAATTTCATATCAAATTGAATTGATTTTTCATGGAGGTAGTCATGGGGAACTTGAAGATAATTACATATTTACCCTATAGTCAGAGTACTTGAAAAGGCTTAGAACCCCGAGTAATTCGGGACGTTTCATAAATCGAGAAACTTGGATGGTAACATACAATGAGTTTTCTTCAATCCAGACTCCCTCAAGGCATGTGAAATTATTCAGTAAATACTCTTTCAACGGAGCCAGATCACAAGCAGAATATGGGGTATTTGATACAAAGTGATAGCAGATAAAGTCACCAATTCCAATAATTGTAAGTTCAGCGCAAGGATGTTCGGGACTTACCTCTTGTAATTCATTCTGCGAATAGGATGGAAGTGCTAATCCCAGAAGTAGTATAAGTATCATTACATTTTTCATGATTCTATAATTAATAACTTGGTCTGTCGAATTATTGAACCAAAAGTTATGCTGGCTGTGAGTGAAGGCTTGGTGAATCAAAGCCTAGATTAACGTCTCATAATAGGTAAGGAACATCCAACTATGGGAACCTTGAATTATTAATTACCAAATCGCTAAATACTTATTATTGGGCAATATTTGTATGCTATAATCGACGATAGACCGGCTTAATGAATAAGAAACTGTTGGTTATGATGCTCTCCAAGATTGGTTAAGACTTTAATGATGTACTCTCCTGGCTTTAAATGTGATATATCCAAACTAACGCAATTATGTGTTAAATTAAGGAAGTCTTCATAAATGATAACATATTCTCCCATTAGATTGCATATCTCTATTGTAATAAACAAGTCTATATTTGTATCAAAATAAATATCCAGCGATTCACCTGAGGGTTTTTTAATTATTTTAATAGAGCGGAGAGGGTGTAGGTAGACTGAAATCACGTTTGAATATTTGTAGGCTCCATCAAAATCGATCTGTTTCAAACGATAATATGATTTTTTCGAAAAAGGACCGGTATCCGTATATAAATAATTAAGCATGGAACTGCAATTACCCGATCCTTGGAGCATTCCGATCTCGTGGTAATTCACACCATCTTTACTTCGTTCAATCTTGAAATAGTCATTGTTGAATTCAGAGCTCGTGCTCCATGCAAGCTCAATCGAAGTCCCAACAACGACTCCCCGAAACTCAACAATTTCAACAGGTAGAGGCATACATCCATTGTAGGTAATTCTCAGTCTTGGCCGCTCTGAAAGAGTAGTCCATTCTTTGGAATAGAACTCCCAAAATTCTTGGCTGGAATCTTCGGAATCAACTTTAAGAAGCCAGCCAAAATTAACATACGTGCCATCTACAAAATTTTGAACGGATGCCGTAAGGTCCACACTATCATCTTTTAAGACACCCGTCCAAACGGGGGTAAAACTACCTTCGAGCGTAGTTGAGAAATCACCCCCGGGGTCAGTCCATGGATAATTCCAATACGCCGTGTTCTCATTCCAACTGGTAGTGATACGATGTACGTTAATTGTTCTTGAAATGCCGAATGTATTTCTTTCAGAGAATACCAACCAGGCCGAGTCTATAGTACAGCCCAGGTAATTGGACAAATCGAAATAGATTGCAAAGCGGGAAGAAAACATAGGAAGCCATGGCTTTGAAAGTAAATTGATTTGTGCACCAAGAGCTACAGGACCTCCTGATTCACTCAAATGCGTATCATCGTCTGGGAAAATAGTTGTCGTTTGGGAATAATCTAAGTTCCCACTAAATAGAATAAGTATGAGACATAGTGTTTTCATAATAATCGGTGTCTAGTTTTAACTCAATATAAGCCGCTGAAAATTAAATGAGATAGTCAAAAAGTTATAAGGTTAAATTGTATATAAGAAAATTTCAGACCGAAAGGGATATAAGACCCTTATATAGGAGTTTTGGTTAAAGGCAAAATCGAGAGATTTTAATTTTGGGACAGTTTGTCTTAAAATGGGATAGGTTATTTCGAATTGGGTATACTATAAGATAGTGTGGGCATTCGTTCAACCCTATTTAACATAATATTAATTATAGGGCAATATGAGTATTCGTGATTCCACGCAATGTCTTGCCAACTAT
>JABSPC010000104.1 GCA_013215515.1 Crocinitomicaceae bacterium | reverse complement strand
TAGTAAATACACGCACATTTAATTTGTTCGTGCTTACCGATCCAAACAACTGGGAATGGGAAAGATGCAATTGCGGTTGATAAGGCTCCAAAAGATGGGTTTGCCCATGAGAACACATCCATTCCTCTCCACTTACCATGCGCCCGCATAGCATCAAGTGAACGCGCTCTTTCGAGTCCTTCTTTTCTTGCTTGAAGAAGATCCTCTTGCATAATATTCATGGCTTGAATTTTCTTCATATCAAAGTGATCTTACTGCTTTCTTAAATTCGTTTCCTCTTTCCTCATAGTTCTCGAATAAATCGAAACTTGCGCATGCAGGAGAAAGAAGAACCGTTTCATCTTTTTTCGCTAATCGGTAACCGTAAGCAACAGCTTCCATTGCCGATCCTGCTTCGTAGATTTCGATATCTAGCCCCTGAAAAGCTTCGATAAGCTTCTTGTTGTCCTTACCAAGGCAAACAATTGATTTTACTTTGTCCTTAACCAATTGGTGGAGCTCAGAGTAATCATTTCCTTTATCTACACCACCAACGATCCAAACGGTTGGCTTGTCCATGCTTTCAAGCGCGAACCATGTAGCGTTAATGTTTGTCGCTTTTGAATCGTTGATAAATTCGATTCCGTGAACTTTCGCAACGAACTCCAATCGGTGTTCAACGTTTACGAAATCCATCAAACTTTCTCGGATTGATTCTTTTCTAATTTCTAGAATTCTGGACGCGATACCAGATGCTAAAGAATTTTGTGCATTGTGCTTTCCTTTTAAGGCTAACTCGTGAATTGACATAGTGAATTGATTGTTTATGTTTATTGTTATTTGTTGTTCGTTTTCTAAGTATCCACCTACTTTCATTTCATCTTTCAAAGAAAATGGCGCCTGTCTCGCGTGAACTTTTCGTGACTCGACTTGTTGCTTAATAATTGGATCATCGTAATTGTAAATGAACCAGTCGTTTTCAGTTTGGTTTTGGATAATTCGCATTTTTGAATTCGCGTAATTCTCCATTTTGTATTCGTAGCGGTCCAGATGATCTGGAGTAATGTTCAATAGCACAGAAATGTCTGCTTTGAAATCGTGCATATCATCCAATTGGAATGAGCTTATCTCCAACACGTACCAATCGAAGTTTTTCTCTGCCACTTGTTTTGCGAAACTGTCACCGATGTTTCCAGCCAAACCAACATTTACACCTGCCTTTTTCAAGATGTGGTATGTTAGCATTGCTGTTGTCGTTACCGTTACTACCAGTAATACATATCGTTTTTGCTTCATTATAGAATCCAGCGAATTCAATTTCTGAAACCACTTTTATTTCCGCTTTTTTCAATGCAACTATTGGAGCAGCAGTGTCTGGAATACCCGGTGATTTCACAACAAGATCAGCCTTCAACAGCTCTTCCATTGTATGTATTCCTTCTTCCCATTTCACGCCCAAACCGACAATTTCTTCTTTGAACTTTTCGTTGATAAAACCAAAATCTGAGACAAAGACTGTCCACCCCATTTTCTTAGCGAGAACGGCTGTTCCAACGCCGCTTTCGCCTGCGCCTAGAATTACGATATATCCAGATTCAATTTTCATCTTTGCTAGCTTCATTAAGCGAAGCCTATCTTACTTTCAGTGTTACAATTGTTATTACGGCCAGAAGAATTGCGACAATCCAGAAGCGGGATACAATTTTCGCTTCATGGAGCCCTTTCTTCTGATAATGATGATGTAGAGGCGCCATAAGGAAAACCCTTCGCCCTTGTCCGAATCTCTTTTTAGTGTATTTGAACCAGCCTACTTGGATAATTACTGATGCATTTTCTATTAAAAACACACCACATAAAATTGGAATCAGAAGTTCTTTACGAATTGCAATCGCGAATACGGCTATTATTCCACCCAAGGCTAAACTGCCGGTATCACCCATAAATACTTGGGCGGGATAGGAATTGTACCAGAGAAAACCAACACACGCGCCGACAAATGCAGAAATGAAGATTACCATCTCTTCGGCGCCGGGGATATACATCACGTCTAGGTAATCGGCAAAATGAACGTTGGTAGAGACATAGGCTAAAATGGCCAATGAAATCCCTATTATGGCCGAGGTGCCCGTGGCGAGTCCATCGAGGCCGTCCGTCAAATTGGCTCCATTGGAGACTGCAATTACGATGAATATTACAACAGGGATAAAAAGCAACCAACCCCAAGTCCCCATCCAATCACCAACAAGCCAATTGTAGTTGAATTCGTTGTTACTTACGAAAGGAATCGTTGTGGTCATATCGTCCGTTTCAATCCACTTACCTTCGTATTCACCGTCTTCAACAGCGTGCATTTTTGTAACAAACTCTTCTCCTGGTCGAAGCTTGTAATCGGCATCTACTTTCTTGTGTACAACAACATCTGGATGGAAGTATAGAATACATCCAACGATCAGTCCTACTCCGATTTGACCGACAATTTTAAATCTACCAGCAAGACCTTCTTTGTTCTTCTTAAAGACTTTGATATAATCATCAATAAACCCAATTGCACCCAGCCAAACCGTCGCAATAAGCATCGTGATTACATATATGTTGTCCAATCTGGCAAACAATAATGTCGGGATAAGAATCGCAGCGAGAATGATCAAACCACCCATTGTTGGAGTACCTTGTTTCGCCATTTGACCCTCAAGACCTAAATCACGAACTGTTTCTCCGATTTGTTGATTTTGAAGCATTCCAATCAACCGCTTACCGAATAACATGGAAACTATAAGCGATGTAATTAAAGCCATCGCAGCACGAAATGATATGTAATCGAACAATCCTGCTCCAGGAAAGT
>JABSPC010000103.1 GCA_013215515.1 Crocinitomicaceae bacterium | reverse complement strand
TTTACTGTGGCCGTCCGAAATCCATACTGGCCTGTTTCAGTGGCCGTCCATTGAAACCAAATCGTGGTATCGGTTCCAGCGGGCAAACCACCCGTTATTGTTGCCTGAAATGTTATGACTGAGGCGGCGGCGGAATCTTCAATTATCCCGTTAACAACAATATCTGTAGTGGCATCCGCATTTCCCACACTCTTGACATTGACGGCGAGATCGATTTGTTGGTTCATGTAATAAAATTCTCCTTTATTTCCAAGGTTTGCATTCCACTCAGGAGTAACATCTGTAATTTGAATTAAAACAGGGCTTGGGTACGTGAACTTAATGGCGTACGCTGAAGGTGGAACAGTATCAAGCAATACTTGAAGTCCGTTACTTCCTGTTGGGCCTTCGATTCCGATAACAACATCTGAAGCACATCCTGCATTGTCTAAAAAACTAGCGAAATCTGAATCTTTGTATTGATATGTAATCGAAGAATCTGCATTCGACAAAATGACTTGAAAAGAATTAATGCCAACGTAGTCTGGAGCATTCGGTGACCACCATGGAACATCGATATAACTTATAATAAATCGATCGTTAGGAACATCCAAATGATAATATACTTTCGCTGGATTTCCGACCCCTGAAAACGTAAGATCAGTCATTAACGGTGCTAAATAATTATCAGAAGGGCCACCAGGCAATGGAATTGTCGGGAAGCAATGCGCAATGTTCCCAGTATTATTAAAACTTATCTAGCCATTGGATCCAATTTTCAATTCAGTATAATCGGCCCAATAATAATGAAAGCTCATTCCCATTGATATGAATGGAACAGAATTGTCATCAGACAAACCTGAAACTAGATTTCCCGTTCCTGAAATGTCCACCCAATTGTAGGTTGGTCCTCCAGATTCATTGCTGTCTTGCCAAACATAGCCATAGGCATCAGGTCCGCCTTGATCAGCAAAAAGAGAAGTTGAAATTATTGTAAATACAAGTGTGTAAAGAGCATTCTTAGTCATGTCAGTAATAGTTTTAGATAACAGCGAACTACTTAGAGTTTAACCGAAGTAGTTTACATTCATAAAGTTAAGTAATTAAGATTAGAATTTCCCGCCTCTTATTACCATAACACAAACCACTATTTTCGGGGGTATTTGAACGTTAACAGTATTCACTCCAGTTTCCTTATTCACGTATGAACTTATACTATACGTACTTTTGAAATATTTCTTTCTTGCTTTAAAATACCCTCTTGCCTTTCCGCGAGATAGCTTAATACAACCATGGTAAATGACTTGAATCTTATTATAGTTGCTTTTTTGAACTTTAGACTTTTTCATCACTTTTTTGAAGCTCCCACAGAATAGCCTCCCAATTGATCTTCTGAAACCTTATCACCATTCAAAAAAACAATCCATTTAACCGAGTCAGAATTCACGAAATAACTCTCAACAAGATGAATTCCTGTGGAATCCAATCCCTTATTATATTGATAAATAGACGCTTCCTCATACTGAAGGGTATCAAGTCTTGTGTTTAAATCGAGAGAGTCGGAAACTTCCTTTAGTTGGTACAACTTCTTTTCATGTTTTGAATTGGTCCTAGACACCATTTCCCTAGTCTTTTTAGTGATCACCTCAGACATTTCTTGTCCAAAATAAAATTTAACTAGAAATAAAAAAACGATACATGCAGCAAGTTTCATAGACTATAATTAGAATTAATGAAGCTCCCCGAGGCAGAGCCATCGGGGTATCTCAGAACAA
>JABSPC010000102.1 GCA_013215515.1 Crocinitomicaceae bacterium | reverse complement strand
ATTGAAAAAGTAGATGGTATCCTAGCCGACTTGGGTGTCTCATCACATCAATTCGATAAAGAGGACCGAGGGTTTTCCATTCGTGGAGAGGCGAATTTGGACATGAGAATGAATCAAAATGGAGAGCTTTCTGCCGAAGGAGTTGTTAATGAGTATTCCGAAAAAGAACTCTTGCGAATTTTCAAAGCGTACGGAGAGGTTTCGAATGCTTGGCGATTGGTTAATGCAATTGTCAATGCCCGGCTTAACGGAAAGATTAAAACGACTCAAGGCTTACTGGATATAATTACGCCTTGTGCTCCAAAATTTAAAGAGCATAAATATTTCGCTCAAGTATTTCAAGCAATTCGGATTGAGGTAAATGATGAGATGGAAGTTCTTCAAGGTTTTCTTGAGGCAACAGAACAGGTTTTGACTCCAAAAGGGCGGTTGGTTGTGATGTCATACCACTCTCTGGAAGATCGAATGGTCAAAAATTACATGAAACGTGGGGCTGTTAGCGGCAAAATCGAAAAGGATTTCTTCGGTAATGTTTTAAAGCCCTTCACGGAGATTGTTAGGCATCCGATCATAGCAAATGAAGAAGAATTAGAAAGAAATAATCGCGCCCGAAGCGCGAAACTTAGAATAGCTGAACGCAATGGATAATGAATTTTTAGACAGGGTTCAGTTAGACGAACAAGAAGCAACTGAGAAAAAGAAGGTAAAGAAAATGGCTGCTAAAAAGAAAGCGGCTAAGGAAAGAAAACCGAATGCATTCGTGCAAATATTAAACGGTGATTTTTTCACGAAAGAGCTCGTGGTGGCGAATTTGAATTTCATCTTTTTCATAATGCTGCTCTTGTTATTGGTTGTTGGTAAAGGGTATTACGGAAAGCAGTTGACAAAGGAAGTGAATGCTACGCAGGAGGACTTGAAAGAAGTGACGTCGGATTATTTCGAAGCGAAAACAAGATTAGCGAAAGAAACGGAGCGCTCTAGATTAATTGAGGTGTTAAAGGCGGACGGATTAATAGAAACGGTTAACCCAACAAAAGTGATCCGAATTAAGAAGGAAATAAAGTGAACGAAAAGAAAGATGTATACTGGCGAGCTTACCTGATTTATTTCGGGTTTGTTGTGTTGATGTTAGTTGTTATCTTCAAAACTGTGAGTATTCAGCTGGATGGAGGTAGCTCTACAGTTATGTCTTCCGCAAGTGATGAAGGAAAATTGCCGACTAGAACGGTGCCTCGTGAGTCTCGAAGAGGTCAAATCCTTGATGCGAATATGTCGCCATTAGTGACTTCAGTTTCTTCTTATAATATCTACATGGACCCTACTGTTATAGAACAAGATGTTTTTGACAAGGATATGGGGGCATTGTGTAAAGCACTGAATAAGTTGTATCCAGAGAAATCTGTGAATGATTATAGCACCGCCATCCGTAGTTGTAGAGAACGTGGAAGACGCTATTTGGAAATTCACCTAAAAGCAACGAACGAGGAGCGTAAGAAGCTGAATAAAATGCCGATTTTCAAATTGGGTCGCTTCAAAGGTGGGTTGATTGATAATGAGGAGGTTGTAGATCGAGTTCTTCCGCATGGCGAGTACTTGAGGCGTACACTTGGTTATAAAAATTGGGGAAAAGAAAAAAAGAGATGGATTAAAGTCGGGATCGAAGGTGCTTTTGATGAGTTTCTTAAAGGTGAGCGAGGTCGAGAGATTGAGCAAAAAATTTCAACAGGATGGAAAAGAACGGGGGAGATAACCAAGGAGGCTGTAGAGGGTGCTACGATCGTCACGACTATTGATTTAGAAATTCAAGAAGTTGCGCACACGGAACTGCTGAATCAATTGTTTGCTGAAGAGGCTGAAAAGGGATGTGTGATTGTAATGGAGGTGAAAACGGGGTATGTCAAGGCGATAGTGAACCTGGTCAAAGCCGATGATGGAAAGTATTACGAGTCATGGAACCAAGCTATCGGTACTCCTGAAGTGCCCGGTTCAACTTTTAAGTTGGCGTCTCTTATGGCAGCCTTGGAAGATAAAAAAGTAAAGTTATCTGATAGGGTGAATGCACATGGCGTGTATAGATTCTATAACAATCGAATGGATGATTCGAACAATGGAATTGGTTATGGCGTGATAACGATTCAAAAAGCATTTGAAAAATCATCCAATGTATTTACAGAGATAATCAATGATGCTTATAAGTCAAATCCGAGCGCATATATCAGACGGTTAAAGCAGTTTGGGCTAGATAAGAAGTTAGGTATTTCTCTTTCTGGAGAAAGAGGGCCAGTGATGAATGAGCCAGGTGATTCTCAATGGTCAGGTATTTCTTTGCCGTGGATGGCCGTTGGGTATGGGTTTCAGCAAACGCCGCTTCAAACTTTAGCTTTCTATAATTCAGTTGCGAATAATGGAATAATGCTGAGACCGCTGTTTGTGAAAGAAATTTATAGAGGAAAAGATCTTATAAAGAGTTTTTCTCCAGAGGTGATGAATCCTCAGATTTGCTCACCGAGCACAATTCGCGATTTACAAGAATGTCTTGTCGGTGTAATGAAGCGCGGAACAGGCAGGAAAATCAATTCTGCGTTTTTCGATATCGCAGGAAAAACAGGAACAGCTCACATAATAGACAACAGCGTCTCTGGGGTAAAGAAAAAGTACCAAGCATCATTTGTCGGTTATTTCCCTGCTAAAGACCCGATCTACTCTTGTATAGTTGTTGTATCAGCGCCAGGTAAAAACATTTACGGAGCAACGGTTTCAGGTACTGTGTTTACCTCAATTGCGAATAAGGTTTATGCATCGAGTTTAAAATACCACAAGCCAATAAATCAAGGGAAAGCTGTAGAAGGTGTGCCGATTTCTGTTGATGGAAATAGCGGCGATTTGATTCAATGCTACAAAGGTCTAAATATCCCCTACAAAATGGTAGAGCCTTCAAGCTGGGTCAGCACCAAATCACAAGTAGATCACGTAGAAATGATGCGCCGGTATATTGGAAAGGAAACGGTTCCTAATGTTATCGGGATGACTGCTAAAGATGCTGTTTATCTGATGGAACGAGCAGGATTGAGGGCGGTAGTAAAAGGATATGGAAAAGTTGTGAGCCAGTCTGAAGTAGCAGGAAAAGAAGCAATTAGAGGAAAACGAATTCAAATAGTGTTGAAGTAATGCAGTTGTTGAAAGACATATTATATGGTGTAAACATCAAAGTTGTTGTTGGGATAACAGACGTTGAGATAGATTTTCTAACGTTTGATTCCAGATCAGCAACTCAAGGGTCCGTTTTCTTTGCGATCAAAGGAGTGGTTCAAGATGGACATGACTTTATCTCAGAAGTTTGTGATAAGGGGTGTTCCGTTGTGATTTCTGAAAAGGAAGTTGAGGTAAAGGCAGGTATTCAATTAATCGTAGTGAATGATACGCACATGGCCCTCGCTATTATGGCTGGTAATTTCTACAATGAGCCTTCTAAGAAGTTAAAGCTAATTGGTATTACTGGAACGAACGGTAAGACTACGATCAGCACATTGTTGTTCAATTTGTATTCGAAACTTGGTTTTCAATGCGGGTTGATTTCAACGGTAGTCTATAAAATTTGTGATAGAGATATTCCTGCCACACATACAACACCTGATCCGATTTCACTGAACAGGCTGTTGGATGAGATGGTTGAAGAAGGAGTTTCACACTGTTTCATGGAGGTTAGTTCACATGCCATTCATCAAAACAGAACAGAAGGATTGACTTTCGTTGGAGGTGCTTTTACAAATATCACACATGATCATTTGGACTACCACAAGACATTCAAAGAGTACATCGAAGTCAAGAAGAAGTTTTTTGATCAATTGCCGAAAGAAGCTTTTGCTCTTACTAATGAAGACGATAAGAACGGACTTGTAATGCTGCAAAACACCAAGGCGAAAAAAAGAACGTATTCGCTCAAATCGATGAGTGATTATAAAGCCAAAGTATTGGAGAATCAATTCTCGGGATTGGTTTTAAATATCAATGGTAATGAGGTTTGGACAAAATTGATTGGTGATTTCAATGCCTACAATTTACTAACTGTATTCGGAATTTCTCAGGAATTGGGCGAAGATGAAACTGAAGTTTTAACTGTGTTAAGCGAGCTTCAATCTATCGAAGGTCGATTCGAATATATCAGAAGCAACACTGGTGTAATTGCAATTGTCGATTACGCACACACGCCTGATGCATTAGATAATGTTTTGAGAACGATTGAGAATATTCGTACCAAAAACGAAACGGTATTCACTATTGTCGGTTGCGGAGGAGATCGCGATAAAGCCAAACGGCCAATCATGGCGTCGATTGCTTGCGAACGATCAGACCAAGTTATCCTGACATCAGACAATCCGAGAACAGAAGACCCTGATGTAATCATTGATGAAATGATGGAAGGAGTTGATGCAGCGGATTTTAAGAAAGCGCTTTCAATTACAGATAGAGGCCAAGCAATAAAAACCGCGGCGATAATGGCGGAGACAAATGACATCATTTTGATCGCTGGAAAAGGGCACGAAAAATACCAAGAGATCAAAGGAGTTCGCTACGACTTCGACGATTTAAAAACGATAAAAGAACTATTCATAAAACTCAATAAATAATGATGTACTACTTATTTAAACCATTCAATAAGAATGATCTAACATTTGAATATCATTTATTTTAAAAATTATTTAAAATAT
>JABSPC010000101.1 GCA_013215515.1 Crocinitomicaceae bacterium | reverse complement strand
GAGTTATCAAAGGTTCCAATCTTCGTGTTAAAATGAAATTAAGTCTTCAGGAAGTTGCTGAAGGCGTTCAAAAGAAAATAAAAGTCAACAAGTTGGTGAATGCTGACGGTATGACTTACAAAGACTGTGGAACTTGTAATGGTACAGGACGTATTACACGAGTTTCTCAAACTTTCCTTGGAGCAATGCAGACACAATCGACGTGTAATGTTTGTCGCGGTGCAGGAAAAATGGTTGACAAAAAACCAAAAGGTGCTGATGGACAAGGACTCCTTCGTAAGGAGGAAGTTGTTGAAATTGAAATTCCAGCTGGAGTTGAAGAAGGAATGCAGCTGAGTGTATCTGGAAAAGGTAATGCCGGGCCATTTGACGGAATACCTGGTGATTTGATCGTTGTGCTCGAAGAATTGGAAGCCGAAAATTTAAGACGTGATGGAGAACATTTGCATTACGATGCATACGTAAACTTCGTTGATGCCGTACTTGGACAAACAATTGAGATCCCAACGGTTTCAGGAAAAGCTAAGATTAAAGTTGAGCCAGGAACGCAAAGTGGGAAAGTACTTCGTTTGAAAGGAAAAGGACTTCCAATGGTACAGCGTTATGGTCAAGGTGATCTTTTCGTTCATATTAATGTTTGGACACCTAAGAAAGTTTCAAAAGAAGAAAAAGAGATTCTGGAAAAATTGAAAGAAAGTGAAAACTTCGAACCAAGTCCAGATCATCACGATAAAGGATTCTTTCAGCGAATGAAAGATATGTTTCAGTAAACAATGAACTTTCTAGAGCAATCGGAAAAGGATAAGAGAGGTGGTGGAATGTATCTTCTCACCTTGATTCTTGTCTTCCTGACGTTTGTTTACGGGATGTCCATGAGCGCGTACGTTGCTGAAATACATTTAGGCTTTTCTCTCGTAGATAAGATTCCAGAAGATCAAGAAGCCATTGCATTTGGACTTCAATTACTGCCTTTTGTCTTGGGGTTTGCCGTTCTTTTATTGTGCATCAAATTTCTGAATAAACGTCCTATACGTACAGCTTTCACATCTAGAGAACGTTTTGATTGGAGACGATTTTTTGCCATGTTCACAGTCTGGGGCGGAATACTCACGATCTTTCTATGTATTGGTTTCGCCATGCATGATCCAATAGAATTTCAGTTCAATGCGGGTAAATTTTTCCCACTACTTTTCTTTGCCTTGATCCTTATTCCGATTCAAACGACTACGGAAGATTTAATGTTTAGAGGGTACCTCTTTCAAGGACTTGCAACATTTACCAAAAGTGGAATGATGTCTCTACTGATCTTAGGTGCGATTTTCGGCTATTTGCACATGGGCAATCCAGAAGTTGAATTACTGGGGAATGGCATCGTGATCTATTATATTTCATCTGGCGTATTTATGGGGATACTATCGTACCTTGATGATGGAATTGAATTGGGGATGGGATACCATGTCGCAAATAACTTATTTGGTGTGCTTATTCTTTCAACAGATTGGCAAGTGTTTAAAACCAATTCGCTATTCCTAGATCATACCCCACCTTCTTTTGGTTGGGATTTGATAATTTCCCTTATCGTACTTCAACCCGCAATAATTTTCCTTTTTTATAAGATTTACAAATGGAAAGGTGTCAAAGAAAAATTATTGAAGTAATTTTGTACGTAATTGTAAGGGATGAAATCAATTTTCGTCTTCAAATTAAACAAAGAGGGAATAATTAATGAGTGTCTTAACACATAAATCTTTAGCTGCACAAAAGCATGAACTTTCTGAAAGTAAGAAACAATTCGATCTTATTGACAACAGCGGTTTGGAAAGATTTCAAGATAAATTATCCCAAACAGGATTATTTCCTTTAAAAACGATCGGTATTGATACTTTTCAGATCAATATGGGGAAAATGTGCAACCAGGTGTGTAATCATTGCCACGTGGATGCCGGCCCAGATCGTAAAGAAATAATGACGCGCGATACAATGGCGATTTGTTTAGAAGCAATTCAGAAGTCAAATTGTAGTACAGTAGATTTAACGGG
>JABSPC010000100.1 GCA_013215515.1 Crocinitomicaceae bacterium | reverse complement strand
CAATAGCACTGAGAGCAGAAGGACAAACCCAATAATTTTCACCAAGGAATCGAGTACTTTATACTTTCCAAGTAATAAAATCCCAGAACAAATTGCAAACAAGGCAAAAGTGGCACCCATTCCCCAATCTGTGACTCCGAATAAGCCTTGAAGAAACCCAGAAGTCACAGCACCAACGGCCGCACAAACAAAGAACATACTTCCAATGGTGATCAGGAAATAGAGCCACAGCATCCAATTTCCGATTCTTTTGTACCCGTCGATCAAACTTTCACCCGTTGCATTTGCGTACCTACTTCCAAATTCAAAAAATGGATATTTATAGATGTTTGCGGCTAGTATAAATGGAACCAGCATGAATCCATATTCTGCCCCTGCCCTTGTACTTTGCACTAAATGAGAAACTCCAATTGCTGTACTCGCAAACAAAATCCCAGGACCTAAGGTTTTCAAGAAGTTCTTTTGGCGTTGATTGTTCATCTAGAAAAGTAATAGCACAATTACAAATATGACTATTCCTACTCCCATCAACGCAATCGTATATGGCAGGATTGACTTCGCCTTTAAACCTGTTATACCAAGCAATGGAAGCGCCCAAAATGGCTGAAGCATATTCGTTATTTGATCTCCGTACGAAAGTGCCATTACCGATTTCGGGAGACTTAAACCAAGATCATGCGCAGCTTGCAATATTATTGGGCCTTGAACCGCCCACTGCCCTCCTCCACTTGGAACAAAGATATTAACGATACCAGCACTAAATAAAGTAAATATCGGATAAGTAGTCCCATTCGAAATTGTGACGAAGAAGCCCGAAAATTCATTTGCCAATCCACTACTGGTCATAATTCCAATGATTCCAAAGTACAGCGGAAATTGAATTAAAATTCCAGACGCGCCACCTATTGCCGCATCAATCGCCTTTAAGAAAGCTCGAACGCTTTTATGGATCGAAAGGCACAATCCCAGCAAGAGAATATTTATAAAGTTGGGGTTAATCACTCCTAGTCCTTGTTCTCCAGTGACTCCTTTGTAGAACAAGTATGAAGCGTAATTAAATATAATTAAGCCGAATGTCAGTGAGAAAATTCGTGAAACATCCAATCGATCAGCACCTTCGGCAAGGGCCTCCTTTTCATCCGCTTTAAGCTCAACATTAGGTAGCATACTTTCCTTTTTCGATCTCTTCCCGAGCCAATACATAAATGCGGGAAGAAGAACTACAAGCATCAACATAACGGTCAAGTTCATTGGACTAAAAATCGTTTGATCCATGGAAATAGAACTTGGATATTCGGCCAGTACCGATGGATCAACCACATCTTCCATCATCGTAGTGATGCTGTCCTTTTCAGCTGCCTTCAATGGAGCCGTCCCAGATATTCCACCGTGCCAAACCATAAGTCCGCTATAGCCAGCCGCACCGATGAGAGCATAATTTAATTTGATTCCTTTTTTCGCTGCATGTTCTCCAACTTTCCTAGCGAGTATTGCTCCAAAAATAAGCCCAAGTCCCCAATTGAACAATGAAACTAAAACCGTAAGAAGAGTAACCAAAGCCGCTGAATTGGCCGTTGTAGTACAAAACTGAGTAACATATCCAATAAATCCATCGACTGGTTTCGTTAAAGCCAAAGCGTGTCCTAACACTAGCATCAGCATCATTTGAACGGCAAAAGCGAGGTTTTTCTCAACCCACAATCCATCACTCCAATAACCCAGAATTTGACCTCCTCGATCCAATCCAGAAACATTAGAATCCGTAAAAGCCCATGCAAGCGTAAATGTTATTGCAGTTAGAACCAATGCAATTGAGAACGGAGACGGCATAAGCGATTTAAATGCCTTTTCAATAAGTGAAATTATTTTCATGAACAGTATCCGTTAAGGGCTGCACTAAAATAGAAATGATTGGCAAAATTTCGCCTTTTTTATCCGTAAATTCGTCCAATGAACTCTGATAATAAATTCATGAATCGCTGCTTAGAACTGGCCAGAAAGGGAAAAGGACAAATTGCTCCTAACCCACTCGTTGGAGCTGTCATCGTTCACGAAGGAAAGATTATTGGTGAAGGGTATCATAAAATCTACGGCCAAGCACATGCAGAAGTGAGTGCGGTCAATTCTGTAAAAGATAAATCTCTACTCTCAGAAGCTACGATTTATGTTTCCTTGGAACCGTGTGCTCATTTCGGTAAAACCCCTCCTTGTGCAGATTTACTAACGCATCATAATTTTTCACGGGTCGTAATTGGTTGCACAGACACATTCGATCAGGTGAGTGGAAAAGGAGTTGAAAAACTCAAAAATGCTGGAATTGAAATCACAATCGGAGTACTTGAAAAAGAATGCAGAGAGCTAAACAAGCAGTTCTTCACGTTCCATGAAAAGAAAAGACCTTTTGTATTTTTAAAATGGGCAGAGACTACGAACGGATTAATCGACAATCAAAATCCGAAAGTTATCGAATCAAATTCTACAGGGGAAGTAACATGGATTTCAGTTCCTGAGGTCAAATCAAGAGTGCACCAGTGGAGATCCGAACATATGGCTATTTTGGTCGGGAGAAAAACCGTTCAGGCGGATAACCCATCATTGACTGTTCGAGAAGTTTCTGGAAGCAACCCCGTTCGCGTTATTATCGATAGTCAGGCTCAATTGACCTCAGATTATTCTGTATTCAACAACGAAGCCGACACTATCATTCTTAATACCAAAAAATCAGAAATACTAGAAGGGATTGAATATATCCAACTGGACGAAATCAACCCCGAAACGATCTTACACACCCTTTACCAAAAAGGAATTCAATCTATTTTTATAGAAGGAGGCGCAAGGACATTGCAATCCTTTATTGACGCTAATCTTTGGGATCAAGCCTGTACAATTATTGGTCAAAGAACTTTCGAGGATGGAACAAAAGCTCCCGTAATTATAGGGAACTCTGTTGAAGAACAATTCTTTGGCGACACACTTAAACACTATCGGAATCAATGATTGCATTACTCTTTTCAGTCATTAGTTCAAGTCTAATCTTTGTGTTCTTCAAACTTTTTGACCGGCATAAAATTGATACCTTTCAGGCAATCGTATTCAACTACTTCACTGCTTTCATTATTGGATTTAGTCTCTACGGCGATCAATGGAAAGCCGAATCAATGCAGGAGACTGGCTGGATGATTTACGTAGTAATTAGCGCGGTTCTTTTCATCCTGCTGTTCTTTATAATGGCAAAAAGCTCACAAATTAATGGTGTGGCATCTACATCCGTCGCTGTAAAAATGAGCATGGCCATTTCCATTATATTAATGATCGTTGGCTATTCTGAAAGCTTCACGATACTCAAGGTTATTGGAATTCTCTTTGCAATATTAGGCGTCTTTTTAGTTT
>JABSPC010000010.1 GCA_013215515.1 Crocinitomicaceae bacterium | reverse complement strand
ATCTAGCTTGGGAGTCTGATTCGAACACAACATGTCTTGTGAAAAGACAAGCAATCGAAAGCACTGTGCAAATAACCATTTCCTCGAATATAGAGCCACAATCAATCGATTTAACAAACGGTAAAGCTCTTTTTGAATTCCAAGATTTGACCATTGACAATACAACTTATAGCTATTCCATCCTTGCTAAAAACGACATTGGCTTAGAAGCAGAATCGGATCTTAATGAAATAACTATCACATGAGTAATAACGTTGATCTTGAAATATTACAAAGTTTAAAAGAAACCCTTCCAATATTTGGAATGGGGGAATTGTACGTGCCTGTAGAAAATCCTGATCCGGCGGATTCAATTGTATTTAAGCCATTTGGAATTGAAGTTGAAGATGAACCTTTTAACTTAGGATGTACCATAGGAAGCCCGGAAGGTTCTAATGCCAATTATCTAGTCGCCGTGACTACCGGATCCATAATTATGGAGCAATACGATAGTACAGGGAAAATAACTTTACGAAATGGGGATGTACTAGGAAATGTAGTCATGTCGGATAATTTACCAGACTGGTTTCCAATTCCCAATTACATTATTTACGACAATATTGACGTTGCAGAAACCGAGACCATTTTAACCACATTGTTAGTCGATTCACCCAAAACAATTGAAGCAATCTATAAAGACTTGGGAACGGAGCAACCTGCCGATGATACCATTGCTGCGGAAGAAATAATTACATTTTTCATGTCAGGTGTACTTGAGTTTGGAATTCCAATAAGCGCCGGAGAACTCATTGGAAAAGCTGGGACAGGTACAGATTCTGATCGACAAGTTGGAGTTTCTTTTCAGGAAGAACTAGATAACATAGATGGATTTTATTTAGATCCCGCCATTTATTTCACGCATTGGGAAGAGTATTTCAATAACCTTAGCGGTCATGAATTAAAAGATTCTTTTCAGAAAATTTTTGCAGGACCTGTCGCGAATGGTACAATTATATACATGGCCGACACGGGGAGTGGATTGGCTCCATATGCCACTGCGCTTGAAGCCGCAACAAGCTTGTCAGATGCTGTATCTATAGCACAACCTGGCGACAGCATAGTTATAGTTTCAAATCAAATTTATAATGCAGGCGCTGAAATTATAATAGAAAACCCAATAAACATAACATACTTAGATAGTAACCATTATGATGTATTAGATGAAAGCATTGCACCTAGCATAGTCTCATTGGTAGGGGGGAACTCACATCGAGTTTTACGCATTGAATTGGTTGAGTCCAAAGCGGTAATGAGTATTTCCAATGTTGCCATCCAGGATGGCTCTATCGGGAAAGATATTGGAGATGGCACTTACGGAGGATCATACCCGTATACAGGAGGAGGAATACTTATCTATTATTCGGACAGAACATATATTCGTAATTGTATCATTGAATTAAACAGTCTTCTACGCAGAGGGCTTCGTTTTAACGGATATGGTGCAGGAATTGGAATGACACAGTCCTCCCCATATATTTATGGAAACCAAATTCGAGACAATATAAATACAAAAGGTAGAGGTGGTGGAATCGGAGGGTTTGGATATGGTTGGCCGACAATTGAATCTAATACTTTTAAACGAAACATTGCAGAGCTTAATGCATCGGGGAAAGGTTTGCCAGATGGAGGTGCAATAGCATTTCTCGTAGGCACTCCAAATGAATTGGATCATTTGGTGCTTTCAATTGAAGCCTTAGCTGAAGAACACAGGGAAAGTGATGACCCTGATGAATTTTTAAATGATTGGATTCAAGTCATTCTTGATTTAAGCACTCAATGGATTAGCGGCGAACTCGATGAGGCATTAAATAATCGAATTCGCATATTAAACAATACGTTTGAAGAAAATCGTGCCGCACAAAATGGTGGAGCCGCTTATTTCACCGCTTTGTGTAGGGTTGAATTTAGAGAGAATTCATTTTTAAATAATGTCGCTGGGTTTGCCGGTGGGGCTGTTCGTGCTTCCTTTGGTTGCAATTTGGTTTTCAACGGCGATGAGATGATAGGTAATTATGCAAATTATCGAGCCATTGAAAAAATCACATCCAATACTGAAGAATACCGTAATGGAGGTGGGGCAATTGCGGCCAGAAACTCAGATCTTGACTTGTACAATGTAAAAATCAAAGATAACTACGTGTTCGGTTGGGCCGGCGGCGGGATCTTTTTTAATTCAGGTGACGAAGGTGCCTTTTTCAACCAGGCAGGGGATTTAGCCAGGGATTTAATGGTGTTTGTAATTGTTGGTGTATTGGAGTCATTAAATCTTGAAGACTTGACGGATATGGGAATTGATTATGTTGAGAACAATCCTATTTTTGATTTTAATGCCATACTGAGGAATGTCTATGGCTATTCTGAAGCCAAACTTAAAATACACGGCATGGACTCAGAAGTCTCTGGGAATCAATGTTATTTTCTGAAACATGATCAGACTATCGATAGAAGGAAAGGGGCTGGAATATATTGTCTCCGCTTGTTTACATTTGACGATACGGTAAATTATACCTTTGAAGGTGTTCCTCTAAATATTGAATTCGACGCATTAGCGAAAATTAAAAATAATGGTAACGATATGGAGCTCGATGACGTGACGATCGACCCTGAAAATTTAAATACGTTGTCGTTCTCAGTGAGCGCTCCCGCCGATATTGACAACCCTGATTCGACAGATTTTCATCTACTAGATCAACCAGAAGGAGATCATGTGGTAGATGATGTTTCAAAAACAGACCCTGCCTATCATAACCCGGTAACAGATTTATTTTTCTACTCTTCAGGAGTTACAAAACATTAATTATGGCAGGAAATAATCAATTCATACCGCTAAGAAAAATTATTCCATGGCCTGAGGAATTCTTCCCCTCAGATGGAAATAGTGACGCCCCTAACCTACTCGATTTCATGGGAGTTCAAAACTTCTCATACAGCAAAGAGGGCAGCGGACGAACTTTAGAATTGGAGTTAAGCGTTAAACAACCTGTATCTCTCGGTGTTGGCGTTCTTCCCGAAATTGAACTGGTATTCGGAACTGAAGACGAAATATACACGTTTGAGACTACACTAGTAATTGGAAAAGAAAGTTCTCTAACCATTTCTGAAATAGACATCATCATTCGACTATCAACGGATTTATTTAAACCTGCGGTCCTAGAAGGTGAAGAATACATTGTTGCAGTAGATGAAAGTGGAAATCAATTGCCTTATGATATTTTACTCGAGGGTATCGCCTTCAGTATTGATAGCGATTTCAATTTGGAATTTGAGATTGAAGATGGATTAACTTTCCCTCCACTTATGATCGGAGATTCTGGTGTTGTTATTGAAGCGGAAGGAATCCAACTTGTTCTTTCCAAAGCTGCTGATTCTGACCCTGGTTTCTATATGGAATCAGCGAATATCTATCTCCCAGAAGGACTCACTGGCATTTTACCTGATTGAATTGAAATCTCTGATGTATACATCGGAAAAGGCGGGTTTAGCGGAGAAATAACTGGAGATTGGAACCCTATATACGACGAAGCTTCAAACTCCTACTCAGGTAGCGGATCAGGAGAATTATTCGGAATTCCATTTGGACTTAAAGAAGTTGGAATAGAATTTCAACAAAACACTCTCGTTGAAGGTTCAATTTCAGGTGAAATATTAATCCCCTTCTTCGAAGCGCCACTTCAAGTCGATATCACTCTAACAAACGACGGTGATTTCGTAGTAGCACTATCCAGCGACGAAGCACTCGCCAAACTTGAAAAAGAAGGCGTAATT
>JABSPC010000001.1 GCA_013215515.1 Crocinitomicaceae bacterium | reverse complement strand
CAAAACCTTTATTGATACATTCCAAAACGAATGAATGCCATACTTCACCAGCTCCAACCTTTACATATGTTTCATCTTCATTCTCATAAAGAATCTCGAATCCTTTTATTTCATTTTTAATCACCAGTCCATCGAAGTCCTTAGTGAACAAAATGTTACTTCCTCCTCCAAGAATTAATAGTGGATCATCACCTTTTTCGTTTAGAACAGAATTAAGTTCCTCGATTGAAGTGAATGAAGAATACCGTTTGGCGAAAACTTCTATACCAAAAGTATTATGAGGCTTTAGGCTTACATTTTTACTAATCATAGAGCAAAAATACGTTTCTATAACCTTCAATATTGAAGGTCTGAATTTAATTACTCACTATGAGATGTTGTTAATTTAGCAGAGCGAAGTTATCTTTGTAGTATGAAATTAAGACAAGTTGATTTAGCTGATATAAATAAGTTCTCCGAAAATACGCTTATGCGGGTTTTGGGAATGGAATGTATTGAAATCGGAGATGATTATATCCGTGTTCGTATGCCCGTAGATAAGCGAACGCATCAGCCAATGGGTTTGTTGCATGGTGGTGCTAGTGCTGCTTTAATCGAAACGATTGGATCAATGGGGTCTACTTTATTATTGGATCTTAGCAAAGAAGTACCCGTTGGACTTGAGGTGAATGCAAACCATGTTGGAGGAATTAGTGAAGGAAATGTGGTTGCTAGGGGTAAAATTGTGCACGCCGGAAAACGAACGCATCTCTGGCAAGTTGATATTACGGATGAGGAAACCGGGAAGCTGATTTGCACGGGTCGATTGACAATTATGATAATTCCAAGACCATAATTGGGCGATATTTTAAAATACCGATTTCCAAACAATGAGAAACAGCAAAAGCAAGGTGAATTTGTCGTTCTAGAAAGTTTAGCTAGGTTCGACGGGTTTGTTGTTAAGGCTTTTGTTGGGGACAAATATTTTGGGTTTCAAGAGTCAGAGGTCTCAGTCAATTTTCACCCAAGTACTAATAAAGAACCAGTCTGTTATTCAAAAACTCAGTACCTCGAATTAGCCAATGCATTTCTTGAGGAGTTTAAAAATGAACATGCTTCAAAAGCTATTTTATCTAGAATTAAAAAAGTTGAATTCACTGCTAATCCAGAAAACTATTTTGACGCGCTTTGCGACAATTATCCAACGGCTTTCGTTTATTTAATTTCAAGTAAAGAGTTTGGAACGTGGATAGGTGCTACACCTGAGGTTCTAGTTTCTATGGAGAATGGCTTCGGTAAAACAATGGCATTAGCCGGAACTCGCCCTACGAATGATAATATTGAGTGGACACAAAAAGAACGTGATGAACAGCAATGTGTCACAGATTATATTGGTACAAAACTGAATGAACTCAATCTAGGGGTAATTAATTTTGATGGGCCGAAAACGGTTACGTCGGGTCCTGTTCAACACTTGCGAACTGATTTTGATTTTGAATTGAATCGCGAAAAACAAGTTGAATTAATTGAAGCCTTGCATCCAACCCCAGCTGTTTGCGGGGTGCCGTTGAATGAATCTTTTGAAATGATCAGCGAAATAGAAGTTCACAATAGAGCTTTGTATACAGGCTTGATTGGATACGTTGGGAGCAAAACAAACCTTTATGTCAATCTTAGGTGCTCCCAAATAATTGATAGTGAATGTTATTTATACGTAGGTGGAGGACTGACGATTGATTCCAATCCAGAAGATGAATGGATTGAAACTGAAAATAAAGCAAAAACGTTATTGAACGTAATGGAAAACCTGTAATTTCGCAGCTAGAATGATTACAACAATCAAGACAGGTATAGCAAGGTTTATAAATGTATGTGTTTCTAACGGAATGACGCACGTAGTTTGCTCTCCTGGTTCCAGAAATGCCGCTCTAATTATTGCGATCGATAATCATCCATTACTTACTGCTATTGTTATTCACGATGAACGTTCTGCAGCATTTTACGCTCTTGGAATGTCACAGCAATCAAAGTCACCTGTTGGACTAGTCTGTACTTCTGGTTCTGCAATGTTGAATTATTTCCCAGCTGTAGCCGAAGCATTTTATCAGTGTGTTCCAATAGTTGTTATTAGCGCAGATCGACCTCAAGAATGGGTGAATCATGGCGATGGTCAAACCATTATGCAAGTCGGAGCTTATGGTAAGCATATTCGATATGAAGCCGAGATTTCAGAGTATGTTGCAGAAAATGAATACAACGAATTTGATGAAATAATCAATTCAGGGTTTAATATTGGAAATGGAAATTGGAAAGGGCCTATTCATTTTAATTGTCCGATTTCAGAGCCGATGTATGACACGGTAGAAGTTAAGCTTGATCAATTAATGACAAGAAAGCCTATTGAGGTTCCTGATGTTTTAACCGAAGACATATTGTCAGAATTGAAAACGATTTGGGGGAATTCAAAACGCAAACTTATTCTTTGTGGACAATTGGAAAAGGATGCTTTCCTTCAATTCAAACTGTCTGATATAGCTATCGATAACTCAGTTGTTGTATTGGTTGAAAACACTTCGAATTTAATAGACCCAAAATTCATTCATTGTATTGATAGAACTTTGAGTGGCTTACCAACGGATGAGTTAGAAGAATTTAAGCCTGATCTTTTAATTACAATTGGAGGCGCAATTATATCAAAAAGAATTTAGAATATTTTACGAGAGAGTGATGTTAAATCCCACTGGAAAATAGGGGGTGAATTTCCAGAAATGGACACGTACAGGAAACTCAGTCATTCCATCGAGTGTAATCCAAGTGAATTGTTTAACAAGGTGCTGGATTGGAAATTACCAATGCATACGTCTTCATTTGGTTTGAAATGGAAAAAAATCGATTACCTCAATAAAGACTTGATGCTTTCCTTTTTTGAGCAATCGAAATATTCTGATTTGAGTGTCTTTGAACTTTTATTGGATTATTTACCTGACAATTCAATCTTACACATGGGGAATAGTTCGGTGGTAAGGTATTGTCAATTGGTTGATCCAGTTCCTTCAATTCAATATTATTCGAACCGAGGCACAAGTGGAATAGACGGCAGTACAAGTACAGCTTGTGGAGCAGCATTAATCAGCAACGACAAACTAAATATCCTGTTTTCCGGAGATGTTTCCTTTTTCTATGATAGCAACGCTTTGTGGAGTAATCATCTCGGAGGAAATTTGAGAATTGTTGTAGTCAATAATGCCGGAGGCGGAATTTTTAGAATTATTGATGGACCTTCTAAGGTTGATCAACTAGAAGAGTTCTTTGAAACGAAGCAGGACTTCTCAGCAGAGAAAATTTGCGAAGCATTTAATGTAGATTATCACAAGGCCACTAATCTTTCTGAATTAGAACAACTCATGCCTCAATTTATGGTGGAGACAGATTCGGATAGGCCAATGTTACTTGAGGTCTTTACCCCCAAATTGGACAATGATGCTGAATTGAAGCGATTCTTCAAACACTTTAAATAGCAATTGTATTGCGCATTAGGTTTTGCTTTTCTAAAATTATTGCAATAGTCGGTCACTTGTAAGTTCCCTGTATCAAAAGCTATCGCTTTTTCTTGTATTTTTGCATTTCAAAAAATAATCAATGGACTTTTTTCATCTTTTATTCACTTGGGACGGTTTTATGTATTTCATTCTCTTGGCTTTGCTAGAGATTGTTTTAGGAATAGATAATATCATTTTTGTCTCCATTGTTACAGATAAATTACCAAAAGAATCTCAAAGGAAAGCAAGAAATTTAGGGCTTACGTTGGCTCTTGTCGTTCGTTTGGTTCTCCTTGCGGGCGTTGCTTGGTTGATGGAACTTGATTCAGCATTATTTCCAAATTCGCAGTTTGAATTCTTGAGAGGGTTCTCTTGGCAAAGTGTTGTTCTTTTGGCAGGTGGTCTATTCTTAATTTATAAGAGCACTGTCGAGATGCACAACTCAATGAGTGGTGAGCAAGAACATGTAGGGAAAGAAGCAAAATCATTCAGGGCTGTTATCGTTCAGATCATAATAATTGATCTGGTTTTTAGCTTCGATTCAATTATCACAGCGGTTGGGATGACGAATGGAATGGGGGATGATAAATACAGTCCGATTGTTATTATTTACGCCGCAATTATCGTTTCCATGATTATCATGATGACATTTGCAAAACAGATTAGTGACTTCATTAATAACCGTCCGACAATCAAAATTATTTCGCTCGGCTTCTTAGTCACAATTGGTGTTGTTTTGGTTGCTGAAGCATTCGGACAAGAGATTCCTAAAGGCTATATCTATTTCGCGATGGTTTATGCATTGATCGTCGAGTTTATCAATATTAAGATGCGTAAGAACCTCAAGAAAAAGAGAGCCAATGACAAGTGAAGAGGCTAGAATATATTTTGCAGCCACTGATGAAGAGGATTTAGAGAATGAGTTACTGACAGAGCTCTTTAAACATAAGAACTTTTTTATTGGTACATCGCCAATCCCTAAAGTGTTTCTTTCAAGAATAAAGAAGCTGAATAAAATCCAAGAAGCGTACATTGCCGTAGGTGGTGTCGAGGAAAATTCAGATTACAGCAAAGTAAGCTCAAATTACGACGCTGCATCTCTCGGAGAAACGTTTCGTGAATACAATTCGCTTCGAAGCACCTTGAAGCAAAGAATAATGGCATCGAATAATATAGACGACATTAAAAACAGCGTGTTGAACTTACTCGAAGAAACGAGATTGTACGCACGAGTTTGGAATTTTGAGTACGATAATATGGATGGCGTTTTAGTTTCAAATGAGATGGATCAAATGAATGTTTTGAATCAAATTAAGAAGCTAGAAGCATTTGAACCAATTACCATTGAGGCAATTCAGAAATTAGATTCTGAAAATGTTCTTGTTCGAGAAAGTAAACGGTTATCTTTGTGGCTAAAATTAGATCAAAATGTCTGATCCGTATTTAAATTTGAGAGAACAATTGGACTTGTTAGATTGGCCGGATGTTTATTTATTCAAATTTATTATTCCGAACAATCCAGAAGCGATAGCTAAGACTAGTGCGCTTTTCGATGATGCTGTAGAATTACAAATGCAACCATCAAAAACGGGGAAGTACGTTAGTATTAGTGCAAAGGAAATGATGTTGGATGTGGATTCGATAATTGATAAGTATAATAAATCGTCTTCCATAGAAGGCTTAATGGCGCTGTAATATGTTATTAGTAGGATATTCCTTTATGGATGTAGTGATCGGTATTTTGTACGTTACACTAGCGGGAACGGTTATTTTTCTATTGTATAGAAGGCTTTTAAGAAAGTTGAACAAAGGAGCAGTGGTTCAGACTGACTTTTGTGTGCTTTATGCACTTGAACAAGATCCGGCAAAAGGAGAGCTAGAATTTTATTTCACAACCGAAATATCTAGAGATATAAATCTTTCAATTCTAGATTCGGATATGAAGAGCATTGTTACCGTGATAGAGAAAAAGGTAACCAAAGGTGGTAATATTGTAAGGTTTGATTCAACAACACTGTCAAATGGAGAGTATTACTTCTGTTTGAAGACAGAGAATCAAAAAACCATGAAAAAAATGCGGGTTTTGAATTAATAGCATGACAAGATGACGTGAATTTTTTATTGGCAAAATAATTGCCTTCAAGAATAGAAAAAAGTAAATTTATCCCGCAAGGGAATTATTAAACAAAAATATATTGATATGGCATTAGAAATAACAGATGCGAACTTTGAAGAGTTAGTGATGAATTCAGACAAACCAGTTGTAGTTGATTTCTGGGCAGAATGGTGTGGACCGTGTAGAATGATTGGGCCGATCATTGAAAAAATGTCTAGTGATTATGAAGGGAAAGCAATCATCGGTAAAGTAAACGTTGATACCAATCCTGGTGTTTCTGCTAAATTTGGAGTTAGAAACATTCCAACAGTATTGTTTATTAAAGGTGGAGAAGTAGCTGATAAGTCAGTTGGTGCTGTCCCAGAAGCGCAATTAAAATCAAAATTAGACGCTCTACTTTCATAGCGTAATTATAATATTGAAAGCCGTCTCGGGTTACCCGAGACGGCTTTTTTTGTTTTCAATTCATAATTCCTCATTCATTAATTCATAATTCTTATTTGAGTGATTATCTTCGCACAAAATTCAACTTATGGATAGCTTTGTACGGAGACTAAAATATTATGGAATCGGGTTTGGTTTAGGCCTTGTGTTCGTTATTTTGTTTTTCCAAAATAGAGGTTGCTCTTGGACTCCTTCCAATAGAGTAAAGAACGCCGTATTGGATAG